>CAZANS010000021.1:0-17075 GCA_964486565.1 uncultured Victivallales bacterium | reverse complement strand
GAGCTACTCAGAAATAAGAAAATCCCTGAGTTCGAGATGCTGGTCTGCGAAAATCTTGTGAGGGAGATAAATCCCTTCCGAGACATATCGGCCTTCCGTTGGCTGAAGGGGGTTTTCTTGAAGCTCAAGCCTGATGTGGTCCATACGCACAGCTCCAAGGCTGGGATTCTTGGGAGAGCGGCGGCCTGGAGCGCTGGGGTGCCCTTTGTCTGCCATACGGTTCATGGTCAGGCATTCCACCGGTATGAGAAAGCTTGGCGAAACATGCTCTACAAAGTCTGCGAGAGGTGGGCTGCGAGGCGTTGCCACAGGATTTTTGCTGTTGCCGACGCGATGGTCAGCCAGTGTGTTGATGCGGGCATAGCCGACGCGGCGAAGTACAAGACTGTGTACAGCGGGATGGAGCTCGAGAATTACTTGCGTGATGACGAGAAAGGCAGTTGCGAACTTCGCAAGGTTTTAGGGATACCGGAGAATTCGAAGGTAGTGATAACCGTTGCGAGGCTTTTCCCTTTGAAGGGCTACGAGTATCTTCTGCCTGTTGCCGAGTTGATAGTCGGCAGGGTTGGGGAAGTATATTTTCTGGTTGTCGGGGACGGAGTGATGATGGATGGTCTCAGGGAAGCGTCTGGCAGGGCGGGGCTCAATTTTGTCTTTGCCGGTCTTGTGCCTCCCGGGGACATACATAATTATGTGAGGATTGCGGATATCATGATACACCTGTCGTTGAGGGAGGGTTTGCCCCGTGCTGTGGTGCAGGGGTTGGCATCCGGTAAGCCGGTGATATGTTTTGCCCTTGATGGGGCGCCGGAAGTTGTTTTGGACGGGTTGACCGGGTATGCGGTCGGCGCCGGCGATGTCGGCAAGGTGGCCGACCTTGCAGTCCGTCTGCTGGGGGATCGCGGGAAACTCAAGGAGTTGGGTGAAAACGGGAGGGAACTGGTCAAGGAGAGGTTTGACTGGAGACGTATGGGGGATATCCTTGAGGATGAGTACTACAGCGGACTGGAGTCAGCAGATGGTTGAGTTCATATCAGAGTCGGAGAGTTGCACGTTGGATTTTGCTGCGGAATTCGCAAGGGGGGTGGGTCCGGGCGCGGTGATCGCCTTGCGTGGCAGCCTCGGCGCGGGCAAGACAGTTTTCGCCAGGGGTTTTGCGTCGGGGCTGGGGATAAACTGTGCGGTGACGAGCCCGACGTTCACGATAGTGCAGGAGTACCCCGTCCCCGCCGTGGGTGATGGATCGCCGGAATGGCTATACCATCTTGACTTGTACCGTATTCCGGACGAGTCTGCGGCTCTGGCTTTCGGGATCGAGGATTTCCTTGGGGTCTCCTATGCGGTGAAGCTTATAGAGTGGCCTGAGCGGATAGAGGGGCTTTTGCCTTTGTGCAGGACAGACATCTCCCTGGAGCATATTGATGAAGTCAGAAGGAAAATCACGGTTGTTTTGTGCTGAGGATTCTGGTCCGGCGAGCTTCCCCATGCGTCTGGCAAGGTATCTTGCGCTGTCTGGGGTGGCTTCCAGGAGGAACGCTGCGGAGCTTGTGCGGGAGGGTCTGGTCAGTGTCAACGGAGTGGTTGCCGAGGCGCCGGGATTCAAGGTCGCCCGGGGCGACGAGGTTTTGTTTGGGGGTCGGAGGGTTTCCCTGGGAGAGCGTTGCTATGTGATGCTGAACAAGCCCCGTGGCTATCTATGCTCGGTCTCCGACCCTCATGCCTGCAGGACGATCTACGAGCTTGTTGACATTCCCGGCCGCAGGCTTTTCTCCGCGGGCCGGCTGGATCTTGACAGCGAGGGGCTGATCATCCTTACCGACGACGGGGATTTTGCCCAGAGGCTCACCCATCCGAGTCACGGGGTCGAGAAGCGTTATCTTGTCAAGACCGACCGACCGATCCCAAGAGACATGATTTCCGAGTTCAAGAGAGGGATCACGGACAAAGGCGAGTTGCTCAAGGCGATTGATGTGCTTGAGGTTTTGGGCGTGGGTTATTTTTTTGTGATGGGGGAGGGGAAGAAACGCGAGATACGCAGGATGCTGGCCTCTGCATCCCTGAAGGTGGAGCTTCTTCGTCGAGTTGCCGTAGGGGGTCTGGAGCTTGGTGCCTTGCCTCTTGGGAAGTGGAGATATCTTGCTCCCGAGGAAATATCGGCGTCATTGCGAAAATAATTTGAAAACGAGTTTTTAATTTTTTATTAAGGCACTATCTTACGTGTCGGTAAAAAGGCCGCCTGTGCTTCGTAAGGGAGCTTGCAGGAAAAAACACAGGACGTGCATTATGAGTATAGAGCGAATCGAGTCCGTGATCAGAGACATACCGGATTTCCCCAAGGAGGGAATCCTTTTCAAGGACATCACTCCGTTGCTCCAGTCGAAGGAGATTTTCGCCGAGGTGATAGACAAGCTATGTGAGCCCTACAGGAAGAATGTCCCGGACTATATAGTGGCGGTCGAGTCAAGAGGTTTCATTTTCGGGTCCCCGATGGCGCTCAGCCTTGGATGCGGGGTTGTCCCGGTAAGGAAAAAAGGTAAGTTGCCATTCAAGACCTTCGAGGAAACCTATGAGCTGGAATATGGGACGGCCACAGTTGAGATGCATGTTGATGCTTTGAAGCCCTCCGACAGGGTAGTCGTTGTGGACGACCTGCTGGCCACCGGCGGCACGGCTGCTGCGTCAGTCAAGCTCATAGAGAGGTTCTCTGCGGAGATTTTGGGCTTGGAGTTTCTGATAGAGCTGTGTTTTCTTGAGGGCAGGAAGGTTTTGGGGTTGCACAGGGTAAACTCCCTCGTCAAGGTTGGGTGAGGAGTCGTATGCGGCCATGGCTTGCCGAAGCCGCATGGCAGTGCTATAGTGCTATATTGTTGTTGGAGCTAATTCTTCAGGATAGAGATTTGAGACGGGTTTTGCAAAAATGAAGTACGCGATACTTAGTGACATACACGCCAATCTTGAAGCGCTGAACGTAGTGATGGACAAATGTGCGCAGTGCGGTGTGGAGAAATATGTATGCCTTGGGGACGTGGTAGGTTACAATGCCAACCCGTCCGAGTGTTTGGAAATACTTCGGAAGGTTGATCTGATAGGCTGCGTGAAGGGCAACCACGACGAGTATGCGTCCTCTGAAGACGAGGAGATGGTTGGCTTCAACCCGCACGCCCGTGAGGCTGTATTGTGGACCAAGTCGCATCTTTCCGAGGAGCAGCAGAGGTGGCTTGCCGCCTTGCCGATGAAGAAGACCATCCGCGGAACGAACATGACGATAGTGCATGCCACGCTCGACTCTCCTGAGGCATGGGGCTACATATTTGACGTTCACCATGCGACAGACAATTTCTCCTACCAGTTCACTCAGCTTTGTTTCTGCGGTCACTCTCACGTTCCGATAGCGTTTTCGAAGCGTCCTCTGACGATGGGTGGGGAGAATCCTATCCAGGAGATAATCGAGTGGCGCACGCCCAAGAACCTTCCGGAGGGGGAGCTTCTCGATGCGATGGAGATAAAGCTGGAGACAGGGTGGAAATATCTGATAAACGTCGGGAGCGTGGGGCAGGCGAGGAACCGGGATCCGGTGGCATCGTTTGCGATCTACGATTCTGGGAATGCGACCGTCACGCGCTATCGTCTGGACTACGACATAGCCGCCGCTCAGGCGAAGATAAGGGAAGCGGGTCTGCCCGATAGGCTCGCGTTGCGTCTGGAGCGCGGTAACTGAGCCGTGCGGCATAGAACGCATGCGGCCTCAAGCTTAAAGGAAGTGTGATTATGCATTTGACTCTCATAGGGAATGGATTCGTGGAGTTTCTGCTTGTTGCTGTGCTTTTTATTTTCCCCATTGTTTCTGTTGAAGCCCAGCTTGCCTTGTCGGTCGGCCTTGACCGTGATGGCTATTTGCTGAACGAGCCGGTTTTCGCGAAGGTTGTAGTAAGGAACTACAGCGGTAGGGGGTTGATTTTCGGCGAGAACGAGGAGTTGCGAGGCAGGATTGAGTTTGAGATACATTCACCAGATGGCAGGGTCCTTGATGCGTTTGAATATGATTTTGATCCTTTTGAGGGGACTGTTCTGAATCCTGGTGCCACGGCGGATTTCATTCTTCCGGTTTCCCGCATGTACCCGATCACCAGGGCGGGCAACTATTCCATCAAGGCTGTCATGTCGCATCCTCAGCTTCCGTCGTCCTACGAGTCCAAGCCCAACAAGTTTTCGGTGTTCAACGGGATAACCGTCTGGAAAAGGATAGTCGGGGTGCCGGATGTTCTGTCTTTGAATCCTGAATCTAAAATAATGAGCCGAACAGTCAAGATACTCAGTTTCTTCGACGGGAAGAAGAAGATATACGCGCTGAGCGTCGAGGACGACAAGTTTATTTATGGGGTCTTGCGTCTTGCTCCGGACATAGGCGGCAGGAAGCCCGACGTTGAGGTTGACGGGCTAGGGCGTATCCATGTGCTCCTTCAGGTCGGGCCGACAGTATACTCCTATTTTATGTACAACCTTGACTGCCGTATTGAGGAGAGACAGAATTATGCCCGGGCAGACGGGGTCAATCCTTGTCTTTTCCGAAATGCCGACCAGGGGACGGTTGCGGTCATCGGAGGCCGCAATGCCATCAAGGACGAGGATTTCATCGAGGAGGACTACAATCCTTTCTTTCCTGCAGACTCCCGTGGCGTTTTGGATTAGAATTCGTTTTGCTCACCTGTTCCCCTGTGTGATCCGCGTTGAATCGTGTGGCATGCTTGATGTAGACTGGCGTTGCCTTGCTGTTAATTGAGTATAGAATATTATGGGTATAGAAATGGAAAAGGAAGTTTTGGAGCTTGCGCCCGAGGATATTTTCGCGCAGAGGATGTCCAAGAAGGATGATCTGGAGGCTCATGGCATCAGTCCTTTCGGCCGCGCGTTCGAGGGTGCTTTGATGATGGTTGATGCCAGGGGGATGTTTGACCCTGAAGGATCATCCGTCAAGGTTCGCGTCGCTGGAAGGCTTACTGCGTTCCGGGTTATGGGCAAGTCAATTTTTTGCGACTTGAAGGACTCCTCTGGGAGGCTTCAGATCTATGTGAAGAAGGATATTCTTGGCGAGGGGGCGTTTTTGGTGTTCAAGAAGCTGGACATCGGGGACATTGTCGGGGTGGATGGTGAGCTTTTCATGACCAGGATGGGCGAGCTGACATTGAATGTGGAGAAGTTCGAGCTTTTGAGCAAGTCTCTGCGTCCCTTGCCTGAGAAGTGGCACGGCTTGACCGACATCGAGCAGAGATACCGGCAGCGCTATCTTGATTTGATCGTCAACGACGCGAGCCGTGGCATTTTCCAGAGGCGTTTCGCGATAGTCCGCGAGATTCGCAGATATCTGGAGGGGCGGGGTTTTGTCGAGGTTGAGACACCGATGCTCCAGCCCTTGCCTGGTGGGGCGGCGGCAAAGCCCTTCGAGACATTCTACGAGGCTCTTGACTCCAAGATGTATCTTCGTATCGCGCCGGAGCTGTATCTCAAGAGACTGCTTGTCGGTGGGTTTGAGAAGATATACGAGCTTAACCGCAACTTCCGCAACGAGGGAATGTCGAGAAGGCACAATCCTGAATTCACCATGATAGAGATATACCAGGCCTACGGCGACTGCCGCACCATGATGGAGCTGGTCGAGGATCTTGTGACGACAGTCGCCCTGAACGTTTTCGGGACGCTCGAGATACGTCATTCGGATGAGAAGGTGATTAACCTCATCCGTCCTTGGCGCAGGGTGAGCTACAGGGAGCTGCTGCTGGAGAAGTGCGGCAGTGACTGGTTTGACGTTTCGAGCTCCGAGAGGGCATCCCGTGCCAAAGGCATGGGGCTGGAAATCCCGCCAGCGACCCCTGATTTCGAGGTGAGCAACGAGGTCTATGAGAAGCTGATCGAGCCCGCCTTGCTGCAACCCACCTTTGTCACCAGGCTCCCTGCTGAGCTTGTCCCGCTGGCCAAGCGTTGCGAGGACGATCCGGCGCTTGTGGATGTTTTCGAGCTCGAGATCAACGGGCAGGAGATTGCACCGGGTTACTCCGAACTCAACGACCCTGTGGAGCAGAGAAGGCGTTTCGAGGCTCAGCTTGGCCTCTCTGGCTCCGACGGAGGCATTGATGACAGGATAGACGAGGAATTCCTTGTTGCCTTGGAGCATGGCATGCCGCCAGCAGGGGGAATGGGAATAGGGATAGACCGGCTGGTGATGATGCTCACCGGAGCGGAGTCAATCAGGGATGTCGTGCTCTTCCCGCAGCTCAGGCCCAGAAGACGTGGATGATTGACACTGAGAAGGACAACCGGAAACTGGTCGAGCGGTCTGTGCTGATAGGCGTGCAGGATGCGGGCATGGCACCTGAGGTGATCCGTGAGCACATGCTCGAGCTGCGCGAGCTTGTCGCTACGATGGGTGTGCCTGTTGTGGGTGAGACCACTCTTTTTTTAAGGCATCCCTCGGTGAAATACTACATCGGCTCAGGGAAGGCCGAGGAGATTGCGGAATTCGCAAAGTCCCTTCAGGCAGACTGCCTTGTATTCGACTGCGACCTGACTCCTTCCCAGCAAAGGAACTGGGAGGCTCTCACTAAATTATGCGTCATTGACCGCCAAGAGGTGATAATAGACATTTTTGCCTCGAGGGCTTCCACGCGCGAGGCTGTGATACAAGTCGAGCTTGCCAGGTTTCAGTATTCACTTCCCAGGCTTACGAGGGCGTGGACGCATCTTTCTCGGCAGCGTGGTGGTGCGAAAGGTACCCGGGGTGAGGGAGAGAAGCAGATCGAGGTTGACCGTCGGCTTGTGCAGAGGAAGATAAGCACGCTGAAGAAGGAGCTTGTCGAGGTGGTGAGGAAGCGCCAGACGCAGCGCAAGAGGCGAGAGCGCAACTCGCTGCCCCATGTGGCGGTGGTTGGCTACACCAACGCGGGGAAGTCCTCTTTGCTGAACAGCCTTTCAGGTGCTGGGCTGTTTGTGGAGGACAAGCTTTTCGCCACCTTGGATCCTAGCACGCGGAGGGTTGTCCTTAACAGCGGCAGGGAGCTTTTGATGACCGACACGGTGGGATTTGTGCGCAAGCTTCCGCACACTTTGGTTGACTCCTTCAAGTCCACGTTGGAGGAGGCTGTTCTGGCGGACTTCATAATTCTTCTTCTCGACGCTTCGAACCGTTACATGGATGACCACCGGAAAACGTCTCTGGAGGTACTTGCCGAGCTGGGCTCCGAGGGGCAGGAGATCATGACGGTTTTCAACAAGTCCGATGCGGTTGACGATCCGGTTCTGATGGCCAGGCTAAAGGCGATGAACCCCGGCGCGTTGTTCATATCTGCCAAGACGGGTGCCGGGCTGGAGGAGCTTCAGAGAGTCCTCGACGAGAAAATAAGTGCCGCGACCGGGGTGTACAAGCTAAGGATACCCCCCTGCCGCCATGACCTGATCTCCATGCTTCACCGAGAGTGCAGAGTCCTTTCTTTAAACTACCTAGACGACGGGACGGCTGAAATAACAGCGAGCATAGACCCGAGGATCGTTGACAACTTCGGCTCAATGGTCATTTTTTAGCCGTGGCCTTCTCCGTGGTGTTCTCAGGGTCCTGTTTTTCGTGTCCGTCTTTCGGTTTCTCCTGCTCGGGTTCCTCGATGTTCAGCAGTTTTTTTATTTCCCTGATGTCCATGACCTCCTTCTTCAGGAGAGTGTCGGCGAGAAGCGTTAGGTTATCCTTTTCTTTCTTGAGCACGGACATCGCGCGGCTGTGTGCCTCGTCTATGATCCGCTTGATCTCCAGATCAATCTCTCTGCCGGTCTCCTCGCTGTAGTCGTCAGTCTTGGTTATATCGCGGCCAAGGTAGATATGTTCGCTTCGCGACCCGTACTGGACTGTCCCCATCCTGTCGCTCATGCCGAAGGAGCACACCATCCCTCTGGCGATTGAGGTGGCGTGCTGTATGTCGCTCGCCGCGCCGCTGGTGATCTCCTCGAAGACAAGCTCCTCGGCACACCTGCCGCCCATTAGCACGGCAAGCTCATCAAGGAACTCGGATCTGGATCGGGTATAACGGTCTTCCTGTGGCAGGGACATCGTTGCCCCCAGATATGCCATGCCTCTGGGGATGATGGTGACTTTATGTACAGGAGTGGCCTTTGGGCATCTGAGTGCTACCAGAGTGTGTCCGGACTCATGATATGCGGTGATTTTTCTTTCGTCTTCGCTGATTTTCCTGCTTTTGCGCTCGCGCCCCCACCTGACCTTGTCCCTGGCCTCCTCGAGATCCCCCGTATTGGCCTCTTTCTTATCCTGCCTTGCGGCAAGCAGGGCCGCCTCGTTTATGAGATTTGCTAGGTCAGCGCCGCTGAACCCCGGGGTCCCGCGGGCGATGACATCAAGATCCACGTCGTCGCAGACCTTGATGCTCTTTGCGTGGACATCGAGGATCTCCCTGCGTCCCTTGATGTCGGGTAGGTCGAGCACGATCTGTCGGTCAAGTCTTCCGGGCCGTGTGAGCGCCGGGTCGAGCACGTCGGGTCGGTTTGTGGCGGCAAGTATAATGACACCCTCCTGGGTCTCCATGCCATCCATCTCGACGAGTAGGGCGTTCAGGGTCTGCTCCCTTTCGTCGTGCCCGCCGCCAATGCCGGAGAACCTGGATCTGCCCACAGCGTCAATCTCGTCTATGAATATGAGGCATGGCGCGTGTTGTTTGGCCTGCTCGAACATATCTCTTACACGGCTGGCGCCGACACCCACGAACATCTCAACGAAGTCCGAGCCGCTTATTGTGAAGAAAGGCACTTTCGCCTCGCCTGCCACCGCCTTGGCCAGCAGGGTCTTCCCGGTTCCGGGGGGACCCATCAGCAAGGCACCTTTGGGGATCTTTGCCCCCAGCATCTTGAATTTCAGGGGATCCTTGAGGTAGTCCACCAACTCTCTGGTCTCCTCCTTAGCCTCCTCAGCGCCTGCGACATCGTCGAATGTTACTTTCTGTGTGTCTGGGTGGAGCATCCTGGCGCGGCTTTTGCCGAATTGCATGGCACCTCTGCCAGCCATCTTCATCTGCCTTGAGAAAAGGAAGTACAAGACACCTATTATAATCAGGATAGGCAGCAATGTGGTTATGAGTATGCCGATCCACTGGCTTTTCGGCTTGGTGACCCTTTCGACAGCATACTGGCTTAGCATCTGGTCGAGTCTGTCTGTAAGCTCCACTTTAACTTGGTAGGTTCGTGTTTTGGTCTCCTCCCCCTCTTGGGCGTGCGTGTACTTGCCCTCGATAGTCTGGACTTTATCGGTGAGAGGCGTGCTGACCACTGTCTGGACTTTCCCGTCCCTAAGCTCGTTCTCAAACTTGGACTGAGACCATACGGTGATTTCCTTCCTGGTCTGGGTGAACACGAAGAGGACACCCATGCCCATGAAGATGAGAAGCCATACTATGACGGCGACTTGGGTTTTTTTCCCTGGCTGCGGCGGGGAGGACGGGGTGGGAGATGCGGGCGTTTTTGGCCTGTCTTCAGTTTTTTCCTCAGTCTTTTTCTCTTCCTCAGGCATATTGCATAGCTTCCTAGTTATAATGCTTGTCGTGCCTTGCCGGCCGTGCGGGGTGCATGTGAGATGCTTGGTTCGCCACGATGGGTGTCTTGGGGGTTCCAGGCATCAGTTGGCACGCTTTTCCAGGCTGGCGCTGACACGCTGTTCGGCGAGTTGTCCTGCAATGGTCTCAAAATGCTGGTTCGAGGCGGTCTTTTGCTTGAAGAACATGAAGTATGCCAGGACACCGAGCAGGACGACGACCAACAAGACCAGCAGCACGACTACGGCTGTGATGAGCATGGATGATTTTCCGTCCTTGCCGCGCTTGGCGAACGGGTCGAAGTTCTCCATCTTGTTGACTGTTGAGATCCCCACTTCTGCTCCCTTCAGATTTATTCCAGTCTGAGTCTTTATGACGCTTGTCATGGACTTGTCGTCACAGTCGAACAGTATTTCGATACCTCCTATCTGCAAAATGTCAGTGTTCTGGAGCACCTGCTCGGCGATGGGGATGTTGTTGACTCTAGTGCCGTTGGTGCTTCCTTTGTCGATGAGTACGTAGGATCCGTCCCTTCTAACGAAGTCGCAGTGGTGGACGCTTATTGTAGGATCTGGGATGCAGATGTCTCTGCCCTGCACCCTGCCGCAGGAATAATTGTCTTTGGTCAGCTCGAATCGCTGTCCACGAAGCTGCTCCGACAGAATTATCAATTTTGGCGTGCTTTCCATTGTCCACGTATCCTTTGATTGCCGTTTGCCATCCTTTTTTTGGATTGACGAACGGCAATATAGCGAGTCAAAGCGGGATTGTCAAAAAAGTAATTCATTTTTTGAGTAAAATATTTTATTCCTGAAATTTGCCCAATGAAGTCTGGAATATTTCGCCTCATGTGGTAGATTAGCTCCTGCCTTTTTCCGCGCTGGCGTGAATTAGGCGTTATAAATGTCTGAATACGGTGTATGGCACTTAATATATCTGGAGGGATATGAAGAGCAAAGAAGAGCAGTTTGGATTGAAGATAGAGGATCCCCATCCTTGCATAAGGACGGCAGTGGCGGAGTTCCCTGCCGCTGTCATCGAGAGCCGGAGGGATGATTCGGTAAGGCATTTCATGCAAAACACGACATGCGCCGGCTTCCGTAAGGGCAAGGCTCCCAAATCGCTGGTTCTGAGCCGCCATGGGGAGGAGGTTGACCGTCATCTGGAGAGGGTGCTTGTAAATGAGGCGTTCACCATGTTTGTGGAGAACAAGGGAATTGATTTTCTGATGGCACCCGACATTGATGGCGATATTCCTCGGATTGAGCCCGGCAAGGATTACACTCTCAAGCTCAAGGGTTATGTCGTCCCGCCGATAGATCTTCCGGGATACAAGGGGATAAGCCTTGAGAAGGAGTCTGACGAGGTTTCCGAGGAAGATGTTGACAAGGAGATAGTTCGCATCTGCGAGCTTTACGCGGAGTTCCAGAAGGTTGAGGAGGCAGCTGCAGCCGATGATATGCTCAGGATCTCCTACACTTCTGATTTCGATCCTGGCGAGGATGCCCGGCCGTCGCTTAAGAGATATTGCACCGCGAGTAACACGTGGTGCATTCTTTGCGAGCCCGAGCTGCTGCCTGGAGTCATCCCGGCTCTGCTCGGGTGCAAACCAGGGGAAAAGAAGAGGCTGGTCTCTGAATTTCCCGGCGACTTCCCGGAGTCCGAGCTTGCCGGCAGACAGGTGACTTATGAGATGGAGCTGCATGTGATCCAAAGGAGGGCTCCCCTGAAGTCAGCCGATGCCCTAAAGGAAAAGATGGGTTTCGAAGATGTAGGCAAGATGCGGGAGTATATCGCCGAGGCGATGTCCAACTCCAGGCGTGGCCAGAGCGTGATCAAGGCCGAGAATGCCGCCCTGCAGCAAGTGTGCAAGGATTTTGCGGGCATGGATATCCCGATGGGGTTGCTCTCTCGTTTTATCATTGTCGAGCTTGAGGACATGATAAGCTCAACTGTGAGGACCGAGGAGGATATGAACAAGTTCCAACAGTCTGAGGTGGAGTATAGGAAGGTTGCCGAGGCCGTGGCAAGACAGAAGGTCGGCGCATTCCTTGTTTGCCGCAGGATCGCCAAGGTTGAGGACATAACGGTCAAGGATGAGGAGTTGCGCGAGGCGATTGGTCGTCTTGAGAGCAGCTCGGGGGTTGACAAGCAGAGGTTCAAGCAGTATATCAACCGTCCGGGGAGACTCGATTCGATGCATGTCAACATGCTCATATCAAAGGTGGCGAAGTTTATAGTTGCCAATGCAGATGTCAAGATTGTTCCCTGGAAGGATCCAGGTGTCGAAGCAGGCTCCGACTCAGATGAGCAGGGCGGATGATTTTTTGCCGAGGATTGAATTAGTTCTGAATTTTTGAATAGGTTGGAGGTTTTTATGTCCACACTTGTGCCGATGGTTGTTGAACAGACAGGTCAGGGGGAGAGGGGATATGACATATTCTCGCGGCTGCTGAAGGACAGGATTGTCATCATAGGCTCCGCGATTGACGAAAACGTGGCAAACATCATGGTGGCCCAGTTGCTTTATTTGCAGTCTGAGGATTCTAAAAAGGACATAGACCTCTATATACACAGCCCCGGGGGGTCTGTTTCTGCGGGAATGGCCATCTACGACACCATGCAGATACTGAGCTGCGACATCAAAACCTTCTGTGTCGGGCAGGCTGCCAGCATGGGAGCCCTTCTTCTCGCGGCAGGAGCCAAGGGCAAGAGGTTCGCCTTGAGCAACTCGAGGATAATGATACACCAGCCCCTGGGCGGCGCAGAGGGGCAGGCCTCGGACATCGCCATCCACGCGAGAGAAATAATAAGGATCAAGGACAGCTTGAACCAGATATTGGCAAACCATTCGGGGAAGCCCCTTAAGAAGGTGGCTCAGGACACAGAGCGAGACTACTACATGTCTGCTGAGGAGGCTAAGTCTTATGGGCTTGTGGACGAGGTACTTACAAGTTTCAAACAAAAGGCGTGACTGGTTATGGCTAGAAGAAGCAACAACAAGATGACTTGCTCCTTTTGCGGGAGGAGTACTGACAGGGTAGGCCCTCTCATATCTAGCCCTACAGGGGCGAACATATGCAACGAGTGCATAGAGATATGCGCTGGGATGTACAACGAGGAGGATGCTTCCGGCAAGCGCCAGCGCGGTCGTGAGAAGCCAGAGCTAGGCAAGATGAGGGTGCCGTTGCCGGCAGAAATCTACAAAGTCCTAGACGCATACGTCATCGGGCAGGAAAAAGCCAAGAAGGTATTGTCCGTGGCAGTGTACAACCATTATAAGCGTCTCAAGAGCTCTTTGGTGGAAGATGATGTGGAGATAGACAAGAGCAACGTTCTGATGCTGGGCCCGACAGGTTCGGGGAAGACGCTTCTGGCCAAGACGCTTGCCCGGGCGCTCGATGTCCCTTTCTGTATCTGCGACGCGACAACCGTCACGGAGGCGGGATATGTAGGCGAGGATGTCGAGAATATAATTCTCAGGCTGGTCCAGGCGGCCGACTACAATATCGAACGAGCGCAGATCGGGATAATCTATATAGACGAGATAGACAAGATTGCTCGGCGAACGGAGAATGTCTCGATCACCCGCGACGTTTCCGGCGAGGGTGTCCAACAGGCCTTGCTGAAGATTTTCGAGGGCACGGTGGCGAATGTCCCGCCCAAGGGCGGGAGAAAGCATCCGCACCAGGAGTACCTGCAAGTGGACACATCAAACATCCTGTTCATATGCGCCGGAGCCTTCGTGGGTCTTGACAAGATCGTACAGCGGCGTGTCGGCAGGCAGATACTGGGTTTCCGTCGTCTCCAGGACAAGGGGCAGCAGGGCATTGACCTTCGAGGCAGGAATCCTTTGACCATGATTGAGCCTGAGGATCTTCTCAAGTTTGGTCTGATACCCGAGTTCATCGGGCGTCTGCCAGTGCTTGCCAACCTGGAGCCCTTGTCGAAGGATGATATGGTTCGCATACTCACTGAGCCTAGAAACGCCTTGACAAAGCAGTATATCAAGCTTCTAGGCATGGAGAATGTCGAACTTGGGTTTTCCCCTGAAGCCCTTGAGGCGATTGCCGAGAAGGCTGCGGAGAAAGGTGTCGGGGCGCGTGGGCTGAGATCTCTGATCGAGGAGATAATGCTCGATGTCATGTTTGAGGCGCCCGCCCTTGGAGGCTCCAGTTATGTCATATCTAAGGATACTGTGGAGAAAGGGGTTCCTTTGGTTAAGAGACCCGATTCTGGGAAAATGATACGACGTGGTGATGCAAAGAGTTCTTCCGGCTCGGCGGCCTAGTCAAATTTGTTTGGTGTTTTCCCGTACGACATGAAATTAGTTTTGTAGGATTGCGGATGGATTTGCAGATTTTACTTCTAACCTTGGTCTTTGTCGGTCTGGTGATAGCCATCCTTGCCCAGCATGGGAAGGTGGTGATTGCCAGAAGGATGGGGGAAGAGAAATCACGTCAGATGGCCAAGGAGCGCGAGGCTACGGCGGCCATACTCGAGCTTTCGGGAGATGCGATCAACACCGACATGAGCGACGGCTCCTTTCTTTCGGGGTACATTTCCTATGCAGACAGGGCAATCCAGGGAAGCGGTGCCGCTGTTCTTACCCTTGATGCCGACGGCAAGCTTCACGGCTGTGCGGTGGTTGGGACGTTCCCGCCGCTGCGGGAAGTCCCCGCCCAGATCGAGCAGCAACTCCTCGCTCACCCCAAAAAACATGTTGAATTCTTCAAGGAGATACAGGTGCCGTTCTCCATCCAGCAGATAAACAAGGTCTGCGATGAGAAAGGCTTCGCCTTCTTCCACAAGGATTTCCCGGAGTGGCTTCCTGCGAATTTCGCAAGGCTAGCCCCGCGGCTGCTGATGTCGCCTGTCAGGCTCGGGTCGAACGTCGCTGCCGTTGTGATGATCGTGTCGGGAGACGACTTCGACATGCAAAAGATCTCCCCTGAGGACGGCAGATATCTTGTGAGGCTCAACGAGATCGCCACGCTCGGTCTGAAGGGCATCAGAGCCTTCCGCGAACGCAGGGAGTACGAGGAGAAAATACAGAATGCCAGGGAGGAGGGAATGCTCCAGATCTCCGCGGGCATAATTCATAACATTGGGAATGCCATCACAGTGGCGAAGCTTACTGTGCACGACCTTAGCGAGAAGAATCCCGAGGAGGAGCCGCAGGCGGAGCTTTTCATCCTCAAGGAGCTTCTGCCGAGGATTGAGGCCGAGATCAAAAAAGGCGCTGTCCAGAGATTCCTCTCCCAGGACGAGTCGGGCAAACAGTACCTTGGGGCAATCAAAGATCTGTTGAAGCATCTGACCGACCGGAAGATGCAGACTGCAACCCTCCTTCGGTCCCTGAACGACAAGTTGATGCATATCAGCGAGATCATCGAGCTGCAGCAACGGTTTGTAGGTGAGCTTGGTACTGAGATCATGACCTCTTTGGCGACAGTTATTGACTCCTCTGTGAAGATTTTCGAGGAGAGCTGCAACCGACACGGCATAAAGCTGGAGATGCAGCTCTCGGAGGATGTCCCCAGAGTCCTGATAGACCCGTCAATGATGACCCAGGTCTTCATGAACTTGATAAAGAACGCGGTGGAGGCGATAGACCAGCACAAAGAGGAAAAGGAATACTTGCTGCTGATCAAGCTTTTCAACGGCATCGGAGAGGAGGAGGGCATGGCGGTTGCCGAGGTCGTGGACAACGGCCCTGGCATCCCCGAGGTGTTGCGCGAGAAGATTTTCGAGTTCGGGTTCTCCACCAAGGAGAAGAACGGTGACTACACACGCGGCTATGGTCTGCACTCATGTATAGACACGATCAAGAAGTACGGTGGGACGATCAAGGTCGAGTCGGAGCACGGCAAGGGGACGATTTTCAGGATCCTTCTGCCTGTCGAGAAGGGCAAGGCTGAAGCCCGGTGATGTCCGCGCCTGCAGGGTGGTGAATTTTCAGCCTATCCCGAAAAGCCCAGCAAGATCCTTCTCCGAGTATGCCTCGAGCGCGAACAAGGTCTTGGCATGGGTTATGCCTGGTATCTGGTGGGGCATCTTGTCAACAACTATCTTCGAAAGACTTTTGTTGTCGGAGACCCTGACTATCGCCACGAGGTCATACTCTCCGGCCACGGCGTATACTTCCGTAACCCCCTCAGTGCCCAGAACTGAATCTATCACATCCTTCAGCTTGGATCTTTCGACATTGATCAACACGATTGCCGTTACCATGCCATCCTCCTGTTCGTTTGTTACTATTCTAGCCTACAATACCATCTTGATTTCCAAAAGTCAACATGATACGGCTATTTGTCCTTATCTTCATCCCGTGTCGGCCTCACTCCCTTGAAGATATAAAATCTCGTGCCCCTGTAGACATAGGGATCCGAAGGGCTTCCAGTAGTGTCCTTTTGGGTGATATAACCCCATGAGCGGTCTGGCGACACGGGATATTCCGTGCCTATCATGTAGACTTTATGCCGATCTCTTGGAAGCTCATCAAGCTTGTATATCTTCTTGACTTTCGAATTCATGTACAAGCAAGGAGAGACCAGTCCGGAAACTCCGGGCCCCTTATAGACCACCAACTCTGGGGGGAAAGGCTCTCCGAGTTGCATAGAGAGATCCAGCCTTAGGGCTTCGGCGAAGGCTGTGCCAAGGCGTCTCTCCTCATCCTGGACAGCGCGGTGTGGGATATGTGTTGCCCAGTAGTACAGAGCCATTGACACGGATACGATCAATGCGTGCATCATCACGTTGAGGCCCTTTTCCCGCCGTGCGATTGCGAAGGACGCCAAGCCGACAGCCAGCAGCGCCTGCGTTATCCCTATCAGCCTGTAGTTTTCTCTGAATTCAAGATCATCGGGAATAAATCCGATGTCCAGAGACCACGGGAAGGATGTCGTGTAGAATACTATCACTCCTAT
This sequence comes from uncultured Victivallales bacterium, assembly GCA_964486565.1. Taxonomy (GTDB): domain Bacteria; phylum Verrucomicrobiota; class Lentisphaeria; order Victivallales; family JAADHT01; genus JAFGFR01. Next base: position 568 of record CAZANS010000021.1, on the reverse strand, counting down.
GCCTGCGACTATCGAGGCTGCGGAGAAGATTGTGAGCGCACTGTGAAGTTGTCTGCCATGCCTTCTGACCAGGAGGGCATAGTTTATACCGCACAGCACGGACAGGGGAGGGGCAAGGAACAGCAAGTTCCTGGCGTCGGGAAGCGGCAGGAACCACAAAAGGAAGAACAGGGAAATGACAATAGTCCTGAGGAAGCGGCTGAATATGGGGTTCCGGTCAATTGAAATGAAGGCCACGCAGAATGCTGGCCATGCCAGCAGGGTCCAAGGCATGAAACGCAAAAACACGTCGAAGGGGAACACAAGCAAATGCGTGACGAAATCCCCGAAGGTCTCCGGGAATATCTCGATCGAGTGCAAGGGGTTGTCCCTGCCCAGGAGCCATCGCGGCATTCCCCAGAGCATCACGAAGGTCAGCAGGACAGCCGAACCGAGGATGAATCCTGGTTTTTTGAGTTTTGGCCACACGGTCATTGGGCGTCTCATGAACATCAGCGGGACGGCAAAGAATATAATTGAAGCCCAGCCCAGGGTGTTGAATGCCAGTCCGCATAACGAGAATGAAATG
>CAZANS010000020.1:1900-17201 GCA_964486565.1 uncultured Victivallales bacterium | reverse complement strand
ATCTTTCGGAAACCCAGATTGGAGTAAGAATTCGACGACTTCAAGATGCTGGTGGTTGTAAACCCTGCGGCAAGGGAGAATCTGAAGCGTTTCACACGGAAGCTGATTGGCAGGGAAAATCCATATACCGGAAAGACTTGGGCCCAGGATCCGGCGCTGGCATGGATAAGTATTGTCAACGAGAACAATCCCGGCAATTTCGTTTCAGGCCTGAGCGGGCGGGTTGAGCGGGAATGGCGGGGCAAATGGAACGAATGGCTTGCTGCGAAATACGCCGACACCGACAAGCTGGCTGCGGCATGGGCCGAGAATGTCCAGGGAAACATTGCCGACAAAACTGTCGCAATGCCACAAAACGTATACCATGACAGCCGCAGAAACCGTGACTTCGCATTATTCTGCGCCGCCATTCAGCTAGATATGTTTGAGAATTTCGCGTCCTTCCTGAAGGAGGAGCTCGGATCGCAGGCTCTGCTCACCGACCTCAACGGCTGGACAAACAATATCCCGCTGATGATGACACGGAAGGCTTTCGATTATGTTGACGAGCATTTCTACGTTGACCATCCGGTGTTCATCGAGAATCCATGGCAACTCCCCTCAAGATCGCAAAACACCAGCCCGGTGGCATCGGGATCTCCGGGGGGGACAGGGCAGGCATTCGTCAGGATTTTCGGCAAGCCTCTCGCCATCAGTGAGTTCAACTATTCCGGCCCGGGACGCTACAGGGGCGTGGGAGGGATCCTTACGGGCAGCCTGGCAGCATTGCAGGGCTGGGGAGCTGTATGGCGCTACTCCTACAGCCACAGCCGTGAGGCACTTTTCAATCCCGGCGGGATAGGTTATTTTGATCTGTCATCCGATCCGTTGAGCCAGGCCGCCGACAGGGCGGCGGTATGCCTCTTCCTGCGCGGGGACATGAGCGCGGCCCCGAACTCGGTGTCCATTGTGGCACACGAAAACGACCTTGCAGACACCAATGAGAACAGCCTGGTTCCCCTAGGGATCGTGCCCCCGTGGCGAAACCTCGCATGGGTCACCAGAACCGGCTATGTGCTCGGGGAAGCGACCAAAGAGCTCACGGGAATAGCACTGCCATTGTCCGGCGGCGGCAGGACTCCATACCCCTTCGATATTCATGCGGGCAAGCAGATCGTACGTGAAATGCGTGACAAAGGTTGGCTTGGGGAAGACAACATGACGAGCCTCGAAGAAGGCATACTCCACAGCGAGACTCAGGAGCTGCTCCTGCATCCCAAAAACGACGTGATGGTTCTGAACACCCCTAGGACTGCCGGTTGCTTTGCGCGCCCGGGGTATTCCGTCAGGGCCGGCGCGGCAGAGTTCTCGGCAAGCACTGCCGAAGCCACCATGTGGGTCTCCAGCGTTGACGGCCAGCCGATAACGCGCAGCCGCCGTCTGATAGTGACCCATCTGACCGACATACAGAACTCAGGGATAAGATTCGCGGAGACCTCGCGCCGCACGCTCCTGGACTGGGGCTCCCCTCAGCTCCTCGTCCGTAAGGGAGAAGCATCGGTGGCGGTCGAGGCCCCCGGCGCGAAGGCAGTGAGGGCGTGGCGGCTGGCCGCAGGCGGGAGAAGGCTCTCAGAGGCAACCGTGAGCCTGAAACAAGGCAGATGGACCTTACAGTGCGCCATCTCCGAGGCTCAAGGAGCTCAAATACTCTACGAGGTCGAAGTGGATTTCTAAGCCGTTTAACGTGCGGAAAAAAGCTTGGGAAAATACTCCGTCCCTATTTTGTCCGAGGGCTGAGGTTCAGTTTTTGCAGCGCGAGTTGTTTGCACAATCGGACTTTCATATGTATTGTTCGGCGTTGTGGTTTATAAACTTTGTTTCACGGGCTGGACTAGATGCGCACATTGGATTTCGACTATGATCTGCCGGGGGAGCTTGTCGCTCAGTATCCTTCCGACAGGCGCGACGACGCGAGGATGCTCGTCCTCCACAAAAACTCGGGGGAGTGCGAAATCCGCGGTTTCCCGGACATCAAGGACTACTTGCATAAGGGCGACTGCGTCGTCGTGAACAACACAAAGGTCTTCAAGGGCAGGCTTCTCGGGGTGAAGCAGGAAGGTGGGGGCAAGGTGGAGATACTGCTTGTGAGCCCGGCGGGTGCAGGAAAGGATTGTCTGGAGTGGGAATGCATGATGCGCCCAGGAAGAAGGCTGAGGGAAGGTGCAGTTGTCAGCCTAACGCCTTCGGCCCATGCAGTGGAAGCCCGGATGCAGCTCCCGGAAGAATCTCCCGCCGCGGTCGTTCTGAGCAAAAATACCGACGGGATTTTCAGGATCGCCCTGCAGGGGGCGGAGTTTGAAGCCATCGAGAGGCTCTTCGGCCACATCCCGCTGCCCCCATACATCAGACGCGCCGCGGAGGTGCCAGACGAGGCTCGCTACCAGACTGTGTACGCATCCCGTACCGGATCGGTCGCCGCCCCCACCGCAGGACTACATTTCACGCCCGAAGTTCTCGGAGCGATCAAGGACAAGGGTGTTGTGACGGCGGAGCTGACACTGCATGTGGGGCCTGGCACCTTCCTGCCGGTGTCCTCGGAGGTGGTCGAGGACCACAGGATGCATCACGAGAAGTATCACCTTCCTGAGGATGCCGCTGAAAAAATCAACAATGCCCGTGCGGCAGGCAGACGGATACTCGCCATCGGGACAACCTCCGTCAGGGTGCTCGAGACCTGCGCTGACAACTTGGGGAAACTACAGCCCGGATCGGGGTCCACAAACATCTTCATCCACCCGCCGATGAAGCCCAAAGTCGCCGATGCCATCCTGACTAACTTCCACCTCCCAAGAAGCACTCTGCTCATGTTGGTGTCAACTTTCGCAACAACCAAACACGTCCTTAACGCATACGAGGCCGCCAAAGCCAGCAGACTCAGGTTCTACAGCTACGGCGACTGCATGTTGATAATCTGAGAGAGGCCTAAACAATGGACAACTTCGAGAAGCACACATCAGGCGGCTACAAGGAGCTGAGGCTTGAGATGCCACCAGGATTCAGCGAGAGGGACATCGGAGATGCCCTCGCCAAAAAATTTCCGAAAGAAACCCTCCAGTTCGTAATTCTAAGGCAAAGCCTCGACTGTAGAGTCAAGAGGAATCCGCGATGGATACTTAATCTGGCGGTGTCTGAGGGCATGGGTTTCACCAGGTCTCAAATCTATCCAGCCATGGAGATCCCACGGTCGAACAAGAATATTAAGGCCGTTGTAGTGGGATGTGGGCCGGCAGGGTTCTTCGCCGCATTCACACTTGCTTCCGCCGGATTCGAGACCACTATCCTGGAGCAGGGCTCCAAAGTCGGGACACGGGCAGTGAGAATCAAGGATTTCGAGTCGGGAGGGCACTTCGACCCGAAGGCGAACTATGCATTCGGCGAGGGGGGTGCAGGCGCATTCTCCGACGGCAAGCTCACATCAAGAACAAAAAAGATCTCAGCCGAACGCGAGTTCGTGATGTCAACCCTCGTACAGGCCGGAGCTCCAGAGGAGATACTGCGCCTCGCACACCCGCATGTCGGCAGCGACATGCTAAGGAAAGTGATCAGGAATATGCGCGCCAGGTTCCTCGGGCTAGGCGGGAACATCCTTTTCGACACCGTTTTCGAGGGTTTCTCGAACCGTGCAGGCCACGCCGCCGAAGCGCACACCTCATCTGGGCTGATACAGGCGGATGTCATCGTCATTGCATGTGGGCTGAACTCCAGCCGGACCTACAGGAAGCTGCTCGCCCTCGGCATCCCATTCAGGATCAAACCGTTCGCTGTGGGATTCCGCGTGGAGCACCCGCAGAGCCTGATCAACAAGGCTCAGTGGGGAGCTGAGGAAATCACAGGCATCAAGGCTGCAGAGTACCGCCTGGCATTCAAGGCCGAAGGACATCTTCCAGTATACACATTCTGCATGTGCCCAGGAGGACAGGTCGTCCCAGCCGCACCTTCGCAGGACGTCAATGTCGTCAACGGGATGAGCATGTTCTCAAGAGACGGACATTTCGCCAACGCCGGGATCGTCGCAGCAATAAATCCCGCTGTCCTTGCAGACTGCAAAAATCCCTCCCCAGAGGATGCCCTGGACGCATTGGAAAAGTACGAGAGGGCTTTCTTCGACCACTCTCAAGGGTTCGCCGCACCATTCTGCACCGCAGACGACTTCCTCGCAGGGAGGCACTCCGGAAAGACCCCTGAAACCAGCTATCCGCTGGGCCTCGTGCCGGCTCCACTATGGGACATGCTGCCCAAAACCGTGACAAGCTCCATAGCGGCAGCCATCAGCCACTTCGACAGGCAGTTGCGCGGCTTCAGGCATGGGACTTTGCTGGGGCTCGAGAGCAAGACATCCTCCCCAGTCCAGGCGATGAGGAATGCAGACGGCCTGTGCGAGGGCTTCGACAACGTGTATATGGTGGGCGAGGGCAGCGGATGCGCCGGAGGTATCGTCTCCAGCGCCGCCGACGGCATGAAAACCGCGTTGAGCATCATCAGAGCATCTTGAAACAAAATTGAAAGGCGGCAATATGTTCGAGCTGGACGAGATCGTGAAAATCATCCCAGATGCGAAATTCGCAAATTCCACGGAATCAACATGCATGGAGCTGGGATCCGTGTCCACCGACAGCCGGTCAGACTGCTCGGGGTCGCTGTTCGTCGCGCTTGCCGGAGATGCCTTCGACGGGCACAACTTTCTCGACAACGCCGTCGCCGCCGGTGCAAGGGCTCTGTGCGTGTCCCGCAGTCATGCCACTGGCAGGCCACTACCCCAAGGAATCCCCGTGCTTGTCGTGGGCGACACCCTCGCGGCTTACCAGAGCCTCGCCGCCTGCCACCGGGAGAAGATGAAATGCACGCTCGTAGCCGTCACCGGGAGCAGCGGGAAAACCAGCACAAAGGAGATGATCAGGTCAATCCTGCAGAAAACCTGCCACCCAGGCGCGGTGCTGTCCACCGAGGGGAACACCAACAACCATTTCGGCGTGCCTAAAAACCTCCTCAGGATTACCACTCAGCACCGTTTCGCCGTCATCGAGATCGGGATCAACCACTTTGGCGAGATGGAGCCTCTCAAGAACATTGCACGCCCGGATATCGCCGTCATCACTTCAATCGGCAACGCACATCTCGAGTTCCTCGGGGACCTCGAGGGCGTGGCGAAGGAAAAGTCCGTCATCTTCAAACCATCAGCGAAGCCGCATTCCAAATACCCCGTCGCAATATTTCCGGCGGACGCAGCATCAGTCAACATCCTCCGGAGGGAGGCAAAGGGAAAAAAACTCACCTTCATGGCGGCTGCGAATTCCGCAACCTCAGAAAAATATTCCTCGCCAAAGCCGCCGGACATCCTCTTCGAGTACCTCGCCGGAAATCTCGGAGGCAGCTCCTTCAGCTTCCGCAGCTCAAAATGGAAATGGCCCAGCTCTATCCAGTGGAGACTCGCAGGATCACATCAGGTATCCAACGCCGCCGCCGCCGCCCTGGCTGCAATCGCCGCAGGCGCATTGGAGCTGCACGTGATCCAGGGACTCGCTTCATGCACCCTGCCTGGAATGAGAATGCAGATCACCGAAATCAACGAGACAACTTGGATAAACGACGCATATAACGCCAACCCCGACAGCATGGCCGCATCAATTCAGTGGCTTGCGGAATTCGCGGACAGCCCATCCACCCTTGTCTTCCTCGGGGACATGCTCGAGCTGGGCAAGAACTCAGAATGTTTCCACCTCGAAACTCTCAGACTCGCAAAACGGAAACTGAAAAACTCCAGAATCGCCGCAGTGGGTAAGCAAATGTGCAATGCCGCATCACTCGACAAAAAACTCGATATCACACTCAGATTCCACAACTCCCAAGACGCAGCCAGTGCAATCCACGACCTTGTAAGAAACACAAAAACCGTCTTCCTAAAGGCTTCCAGAGGCATCGCCATGGAGAAGATTATCCCTGATTCCCCAGCCCTGCCGATAAAATAGTTATTCCTCCCAGCCTCGGCAATTTTCACACGCCGCATCCCACTGTTGACGGCCGCCTCCTTGAGCCAGCCCGCATCGCCGACCGCCAAAGCCCTTGACCAGTAAGGCTCGGGGGCAAGCTCTTGGCTGAGAAGCTTCTCCTCCAAGGTATTCATGTGCCAGTTGCGGAACTGCTCCCCGTCTCTGTCCTCCGTCGTCTTGGCGCGTTTTTTTTGTGTGTGGAGGGTTGATATATATCCGAACGGGGCTAGATTTAATGCGGTTGCCGCGTATTCGCGTCTTGATGCGGGCGCGGGGCATGATGTGCCACAGGTGTGATTTTTTCTAGCTCGGACAAATTCTAAATGTAGGAGAGGTGGACGATGAAGGCTGAGAAGGGACCGGATTTTGCAAGGTTGAAGACCGCGACGAGGAAGATGGAGCCGGGAAGCCGGAAGCTCCTTGGCAACAAACCGACCATAGCTTTGACTCCCGTGGTGGACGGGCGTACAGGAGCCTACGAGAAGAACGTCAGGGATACTTGGAGCCTAGTGGAGAAGGTCTACAAGCTGATTTCCGGGAATGTCTTCCTGCCCGACGGCACACCTGTGCGCGTGGTCGTCCCTCCGGAGATCGTCTACGGCGCGCGTTCCGGCGCCAGGGCGCAGGAGTATTACACCGAGCAGGGTGTCGGCGCAAATATCTGGATCAGCCGCTCATGGGCCTATAGCGACGAGCTGATGTCAGCCTGCGCTGGGGTAGGAAGCAGCGAGTGGATACATGCTGCCTACGGCCTGAACCAGACCGACCGCCCGGGAGCTGTGTGGCTAAAGGCATTCTGCGCCGCCATGGATGAGAAGAAACGCCCGATATTCTCGATTTACAACCCCGACATCGAGAACGAGAAGGGCGATCTGGCACCCTACGTGGCAGAAAGACTGCTGCGCTTCGCCAGATGCGCCTGCACCGTGCTCGAGATGAGGGGCAAGAACTACCTCTCGGTAGGCGGCGTCTCGATGGGGATCATAGGCTCCGACGTGCGCAGGAACACATTGCTGCATTATCTTGGCATGGGCAGCGTGTCGGTTGACATGGTGGCTCTGCGCGGCAGGATTGACAACGGCTTCTACGACCACGACGAGCTGGACCGCGCCTTCAAGTACATGAAGATGAACTTCAACATCAAATACAACAAGGGCAAGAAGCCCTATTCGGATGACGCGCTGCTGAAGGAATCCATCCTGATGACCATGATTGTCAGGGACATGATGATAGGCAACGAGCGGCTCGCCGACCCGAAGGTGGGAAAGGCGCAGGGCTTCAAGGCGGATGTCGAGCATGCACAGGGGCACAATGCGATTTTCGGCGGCACCCAGGGGCAACGCGCATGGACAGACCTGTATCCTAACTTCGACATGGCGGAGTCCTTGCTCAACAGCTCCTTTGACTGGGACGGGTTCAGGGCACCGTACATCGTGGCCACCGAGAACGACTGCAAGAACGGCATAGGCATGCTTGCGGCCAACCTGCTTTCGGGCATGCCCCAGCTTTTCGCGGACATACGGACGAACTGGACACCGGAGAGCATCAAGAAGGCCACAGGGAAGAATATCTCGAAGCTCGCCCCTGGAGGATTCATTGACAAGCGGAACTCCGGCGCAGGCTCCCTCGATTATGCCCTGGACATCTTCAAGCTGGTCGGCAAGAAAGGGCTCTCAGCCCAAGAGGCCGCCCGCGAGATCCGCGGCAGCGCCGCGCTGCAGAAGGAACTCATCGAGGCAGCCACCAAGGGAACCACCTACATGGGCGCCATACTGGAGTATTTCATGGGCGACGGCCTTTCAAGCTCCTTCAGGACACCCGGCGGCATCCCGATGACCTCCTACCGGTACAACATGGTCGGCGAGAAGCTGACCTGCTCGGTGGTCGAGGGCGAGACGATCGAGCTGCCCGCGGATGTGGCGAACCACGTGGGAAGCGTCACGAACGACACTTGGCCGGAGACGTTCTGGGCACCCAGGCAGATGAGTTCCTTCGAGTACATGTCAAAGATCGGCCCCAACCACGACGGCAACTCGTTCGGCCTCATCGGCGCAGACATGATCACTCTCAACGCGATGCTGAGGATCCCCGTGGACATGCACAACATACCGGCATCCGACATATTCAGGCCGACGATGTGGGACCGCTTCGGAGGGGACGACTTCCGCGCATGCGAGGAGCTAGGGCCGCTCTACGCCTGAGAGGCAGATCATTTTTGAGATTTAACTGCTTCATTTAGGTTCAGAGCTCAACCCCTGTCTCTGAGTCCACGATCCTGAATCTCTGGTGGTGCAGCGATGGATCCGCACGAAAGGTCATCTGATGACCGAACTGCTGCTCCAGCTCAGAGATAAGGTTGCTGTCCTCGTTCTTCAGGCGCGCCAGTATCGCGGGATGCATGATCACCCTTACCGACAGATTCTTGTCGTTGCGGTACCTGCAAAGGATTTCCTTGAGCCGCCTCTGGATCATGACGCTCATGCTCATGGCGGACTTGATCCTCCCCTTGCCTTCGCAGTAAGGGCACGGGTCGAAGACCTTCTCAAGCATGCTCTCGCTCTCGCGCTGCCGGGTCATCTGCATCAACCCGAGCTTGCTTATCGGCAATATCATCGACCTTGCACGGTCGTCCCTGACCAGCTTCCTCATCTGCTTGAGCACAGTGTCCCTGTCCTTCTGCGAGCGCATGTCTATGAAGTCTATCACCACAAGCCCCCCGATGTCACGCAGCCTTAGGTGCCTCGCGATCTCGGTGCAGGCGGCCAGGTTGGTCGCAAGTATGGTCTCGGGAAGATCCTTGCCCTTCCTAACGCCGCTGTTGACATCTATGGCGATCATGGCCTCGGTCTCGTCAATGCAGATGCAGCCGCCCCCTTCCAGCTCGACAACCCTCTCGAATATCGTGTTGATCTGCTGCTCGATTTTCAATGCCTCGAAGACCGGTGCGGCCTTGGCGTACAGCGTCACCTTGTTTGCGATGGATTTGCCTGCGATCTCGGTCATCAGCGACTTGACGTAGTCGAACTGAGGCTTGCTGTCAATGATCAGCTCGTCAATCTCCTCTGTGAGGGAGTCCCTGACTGTCCTCTCGAGAAGGTTGGGCTGCCTGTACAGCAGCACCGGCTTGCCCCTTTCAATCTTGCCGCTCTCCACGCGTTTCCACAGCTCCATCAGCGTGTCGAGGTCGCGCTGCAGGAAAATCTTCTTCCTCTCCTCGGCGTTGGTCCTGCAGATGCAGCCGAAACCCTCGGGGATGTCAAGCTCCTTCATGATCGTCTTCAGCCTGGCCCTTTCCTTGGCCTCGGTTATCTTGCGCGACAGCCCGAGGGTGTCTGCAAAAGGCAGCAGCACCAGATAGCGCCCGGCAATCGAAAGGTTCATGGTCACCCTTGCGCCTTTGTTGCCGATGGTGCCCTTGACCACCTGAACAAGCACCTCGGAGTTCACTGGGAATATCGAGGGTATGTCCGCAAGGGTGATCCTCTTCTTGTTGCATTTTTTTATCCTTCCCTCGATCTCGCGGAGTCGCCTCGTGAGAACGCTGGCCCTGGAGTGCCTATTGCCGTCTATCCCCTCAGGCTGCGGCTTCGAAAGGTTCTTGTTGACGTGCTCGACCATGTCAAATGTGGCGGGCAGCATGTCCCTGAATGAGATGAAGGCGTTCTTCTCCTCGCCGATGTCCACAAAGGCCGCCTGCAGTGATGTCTCAATATTGACAATCCTTCCCAGGTATACGGAGCCTGCGGTGATCCCCACATCGCTTCTCTCCAGCAGATACTCCTCCAGCAAGCCCTTGTTCAAAAGGGCCACACAGGTCTCAAGCTTCTCGCAGTTCACGACAAGCTGCCTCGCTTTTGTAGAGGACTTTCCGAAAATGTTTCTAAGCATAAAATTTCCCTTAACTAATGTCCGGCAAATCCGGAATCTACTTTTTATTGTTTATCAGTCAACCTTCCGAGGGCAACATGGAGGCCAGGGGGGCTTCTGTATCCCTACACAAATCTCCGGCCTGCCCCTGAGGAACTCGGCCCCGGTCATCACCTTGCCGCCATCAGGCTTGACCTTGAGCAGCTCCAGCGCACCTTCCTTGCAGGCGACTGTCCATGAGTGCTTGTCTGCCTGCACGGTGCTGCCTGGCCTACCGCCTCCAACGAAATCGGCGACCCTTGCCTCGACTACCGAAACCCGGATGCCACGTGCAGCCGACTCGATCACGAAAGACATCCCCGGCCATGGCCGGTAGGCCCGGATCTTCCTCTCGATGACTTCCGCCGCGTCCTCCCAGTCAAGCATGCCGTCATCTTTGCTTATCTTCCCCGCATAGCTGGCAATTGAGTCGTCCTGCGCCTCCGGGAACACCCTGCCATGGAAGATCTCCTCGATCATGTCCTCTGCCTTTGCCGCCCCAAGCTCTCCAAGCTGCAACTCCAGCTCCACCGCGTCCATTCCCGACACAGGCAGCTCGAAGGAACGATAAACTGGGCCAGTGTCAAGACCTGCATCCATCTTCATGAAGCTCACTCCGGTCTTCTCCACACCATCGGCTATCGCCGCCGCTATCGGCGCGGCGCCCCGGTACGCAGGCAACAGCGAGGCATGCAGATTTACGCAGGCCACGGCGGGCAGGCTTAGCAGCTCGCCTTTAAGTATCTGCCCGAAGGACGCGACAAAGACTATGTCGGGCGCAAGTGACCTCAGACAGGCGATGAACTCCAGAGAGTTCACAGACACCGGCTTGTCGGCATGCAGGCCCTTCTCGGCGGCCCATCTGCCCACTGGCGTCGGGCGAAGCTCATGCCTCCTCCCGGCAGGCTTGTCTGGCTGAGTCCCTATCCCGGCAAGATCAACCCTGGATGACCCTTCAAGCCTCTCCAGAGGCACCACGGCAAGCACCCCCGAGCCGAGAAAATAAACTCTCGGCAGACGATCTTCAGATTTTCCGTCCATATCCATTGATTTCCCTGAAAGCACCCGTTAGTCCTGACCCATCCGGGTCTCGCGGTCTATGCTTAGAATCAACCCAAGACCGCAGAGGCACGAAAGCATATTGCTCCCGCCATAGCTGATGAAGGGAGCCGGCATGCCCTTCGTAGGAAGAGCCCCGCAGACCACTCCTAGATTGATGATCGCCTGGCACGCTATAAGCGACGTTATCCCGATCCCAAGAAGCATCCCAGGCCTCTCCTTGGAAGACATGCTTATCCACACCCCGCAGAAGGTTATCACCGCATAGCCAAGAATTACAAGGACAATGGATATGAAGCCCAGCTCCTCGCCGACTATCGAGAGGATAAAGTCAGTGTGGGCCTCGGGCAGATACATCGCCTTCATCCTGCTTCTTGTGAACCCCAGCCCCTGCCAGCTTCCCGACCCCAATGCCAGCAGGGAGTTCCACAACTGGTAGCCGCTGCCCTTTTCCGTGGCCTCAGGATCCATGAACGATGTCATTCGGGTCCAGCGGACAGGATCGTGGGACATTATGTAGTAGAAAAACACCGAAAGGCTTCCAAGCGGAATAAAGAACCAGCGCAGACGAAGACCTGTGACAAAAAGCACCAGCACCACCGTGAAGCCCAGAAGCAGAGTGTTCCCGAAGTCCTGCCCCAGACAAATCAGCCCGGCCGTCAGCCCTGTCCAGGCAAAGGCAGGAAGAATGCCCTCAAAACTGTTTATGAACCTCTGCCTCCGGGGAAGATAGTCGGCAAGATACAGCAGCAAGGCGATCTTGGCGATCTCGGACGGCTGTATGCTGAATCCGGCGAACCTTATCCATCTTCTCGCTCCGTTGACCTCGGGAAAAAAAAGCGCCATAACAAGCCCCGCAGCAGAAAGCGACAGCCATACAAGCGAAAGCTTCGAGAGCCTCCTGTAGCCGACAAAGTATACCGTCCCCGCCACCAAACCTCCAAGAAGCACCCATGCGGACTGCTTGATGAAGAATATCCTGCCGCCACTCTCGCCACCGGATGTCGTCGAGTACAGCATGCTAAGACCAAAAAGTATCATCGCGGTCGCGACAACCGACATCAGCAAGGGCATCGAGAACTGACCCTTCAGCCTCTTCCTGCGCTCCTGGATATCCATATCTGTATGGGTGTAATGCAGCTTTAGCATCGCAGACACTACTTTCTCAGAGTCAATTTTTCAAGCAACAGAAAAAACGATACGGGTTGCCCTGTATCGTTTCGTCAAAATAACCTGTTCGATGTGAACCCGGCACTTTCAGTTGATCTTGGAAAGCCATTTCTCCATGGTCTTCCCTGCAGCCTCGCGGCCGCCGAGCCCGAAAGCAAGGACTACTGTCAGTCCCAGCGTGCCGAAGATGAACATGAACGCCAGCTCGACAATGCTCTTCGCTATCCCCATCGTGTGCAGGCCCATCGCCAGAACCAGCGAAAGCACCGCCACCCTGACAATCATCGGGTAGATCCCCCCCCTCGTGGACTTCGCAAGCGCATCATGGGCAAAGGTGGCAAGGAAATTGCCGATGCCCAAGATGATCAGTCCAAGCACTACCTTGCCTGAGAATATCAGCAGACCGGTAAGGATCTCGGTTATCTCGGGCATCTTGAGCGTGCTGACGGCTATTGACGCGCCGAAGATCATTATGAAGAAGAATGCGATGTTCGCGCAGAACACAGAGAAGCTCTTCTTGCCGAACACCCCGGCAGCCCCGATTTTCTTCGGGATGTCGTCCGCACCGAAGTTCTTAAGAAGCTCGGCAAGAAATCCCGTGACAAGCCTGCCGACAACATAAAAGACGATAAGGCATACGCCCGCGCCGACTATATTCGGGATCGCAGACGCGAAACCCTCGAGCATCCCTATCGCAGGAGTGGATATCGCCTCGATCTGAAGAACATGCAGAGCGGCCACCACTATCGGCACAAAGACAAAGATGAACACAAGCTGCCCGAGAAGTTTCGAGACCGTCAGCTTGTCGCTTATACCAGCCTTAGACACCACCGAGTCAAATCCGGAGGTCGCCGCCTGCACAATGCCCCCGAGCGCCCTGCCGAGAACGTAACCCAAAAAAACTATGAATGCCGCGCCGATTAGATTAGGGACCATGATCAGGAACTTGCCCAACATCGTCTCGATCGGCGTGAGGACACTGCGTACCCCCAAGATGTCCAAGGTCAGCAGCAACACGTAGATGAGCAACAGATAATACACGAATTTCGATAATATCGGCTCGATCCTCACCGGGCTCTGTGTGTTCTTCTTGTTAAGCTTCGCGTCAATCCCCGCCTTCCTCAACATCGCACCGACACAGCCAGCGATGAGCTTACAGATGATCCAGCCGACAACAAAGACGACAACAGCCCCTACAACCTGAGGCACATGATCCAGAAACGGCTCCAGAAAAGCCTTCACCCTGTCTTCCATTCTCTCCTCCTTATATGCTTACTAAACCCGACACTTGTTCGCCTTGTCACAGGCTCGACCCGGGGATTACCGTGTTGAATAACTTATAATCCTCCGGTTTGGGCACCAACCCGCAGGACAAGAAAAACATTATGGATTCCCTGACCCAAAATGTAAAATAGCATGACAACAGATAAAAGACAAGCAGAAAAACAACAAAATAAAAAACTGCCACGTAGATTAAAATGCAGCTAGAGCATCTGTGGGTCAGCACTGGCTTCGTGTATGGATGAGCTGATGGTAGCGGGTCAGGGATTCGAACCCCGGACACGTGGATTATGATTCCACTGCTCTAACCAGCTGAGCTAACCCGCCATAACCAAAAGAAAGCGTAAGCTAAATCACTCCCGCGAGTTTTGCAAATGGGTTTCAAGGGAATTCGCGCCATTTTTGTCTTCTTGCCTTGGAAAAAATCAAAAAACCTATAGATTCAGGCTATGCCGGCATGGAAAGGAATTTGCCGGAAGCATGTTGACTGCGAAACTGTACTGGATGCCTTTGGCTTAGACAATGCTTGAAAGACTTGAAATGCTTATATCGAATCCCTTTATGCTATGCGGGGGGATACTGCTTGGTTTCGGGATGGGGGTGCTTACCGGGCTTTTCGGCGCAGGGGGCGGGTTCATCACCACTCCTGCGCTGAACATATTCCTTGGCTTGCCCATGAATATGGCCGTCGGGACCAGCTCGTGCCAGATACTCGGCACTTCCGGGATAGCTTTTTATCATCATTTCGACAAGCGCATGCCTGGGATAAGGGTCGCCTTGCTGACCGGCATCGGGATACCTGCTGGAGCTTTTCTGGGCAGTTCTCTGGTGTCGAGGCTGGTGGGTATGGGAACCGTGACGGTGAACGGCAGGGAGCTTTCGGCGATCAACTTCATACTGCTCGTGGTTTTCGCTGTTTTCCTTTCAATGGTGGCCGGATGGCTGCTGTTTGACAATTTCGTGCTTCGCAGGGGGAAGGAGGAGGACGAGAGCAAGCACCGGGGCTACCTTTCCTATCTGAATATAAAGCCGACGATGAAGTTCAGGACGATACCCTACGAGAGTTGCAGCGTGCCGTTGCTTGTGGTCCTGGGTGTCCTGTTAGGTTTTCTCGGCGGCCTGCTGGGAATAGGCGGCGGGGTTATAATGATGCCGCTGCTGTTCTATCTTGTCGGCCAGGAGACCAAGTTCGCGGCAAACACCTCGAACATGCTTGTCTTCGCGACCAGCCTGTTCGCCACCTTCAGCCATGCCGCCAGCCGAAACATAGACTATGTCCTTGTCGCTGCGCTGCTTGTCGGGGCGTTCCTCGGCACAGGCATCGGCGCACGGATCCAAAGGAAGATACAGCCCAGGAAGCTCCGCCAGCATTTCGGCTTCGTGGTCCTCGGCGCAGTTGGGATTGTCATGGCCAAGCTCGCCAATATGATCCTGGGCTGACGCAGCCTACCCGGTTGATGTTGTCTTTTGCGGCACTGTGGAGGACGCGTTCTTGCAATATCACGTCCGCAGGATAACGTAAGGTCGGTTATTCGCTGTGACTTCAGTATAATATCAGGAGAATCGAAATGCTGGATGGTTTGAACGTGAATTCGGCTTTCAAGCGGCGCCGCGGCCCGCTTGTGCTGATGATAATGGACGGTGTGGGCTACGGGAAATATGCTGAGGGTGATGCCGTTCTTGCGGCCAACACACCTAATCTTGACGAGCTGTCCTCCTCTTGCCCGGCCACGCGCCTGAAGGCTCACGGCAAGGCGGTCGGGCTCCCAGACGACTCGGACATGGGCAACAGCGAGGTGGGTCACAACGCGATAGGCTGCGGGCGCGTCTTCTCGCAGGGCGCGATGCTGGTGAACCAC
>CAZANS010000020.1:0-1890 GCA_964486565.1 uncultured Victivallales bacterium | reverse complement strand
ACCACTCGATAGCGTCCGGGGAGATGTTCCGCGGCCAGGCTTGGCGCGATATCGTGCGAAACTGCGTCGCCAGAGGATCGGCTCTGCATTTCATAGGACTCTTCTCCGACGGCAATGTGCACAGCCACATGGACCACCTCAAGGCGATGCTAGAGCAGGCCAGGAAGGATGGGGTGAAGAAGGTCAGGGTCCATACATTGCTTGACGGCCGGGACGTGCCCGAGACATCCGCGCTGGACTATGTCAGACCCTTCGAGCAGTTCCTTGCCTCCATGAATGACGGCGGGGCCTCCGACTTCCGCATCGCCTCGGGTGGCGGCCGCATGGTAATAACAATGGACAGATACAACGCCAACTGGGACATGGTCAAGAAGGGCTGGGACATCCATGTCAAGGGCAAGGGCAGGATGTTCGCGAATTCCGAGGAGGCGATAGTCACCCTGCGTTCGGAGACCAAGGCCATAGACCAGGATCTCCCACCCTATGTGATATCCGACAACGGCAGGGATCCCGTCGGACCCGTGCTGGACGGTGACTCGGTGATATTCTTCAACTTCAGGGGCGACAGGGGGCTGGAGATCACCTCTGCCTTCGAGGACGATGATTTCTCGCACTTCGACCGAGGGGTGAGGCCTGAGGTGCTGTATGCCGGGATGATGGAGTACGACGGCGACCTGAAGGTGCCGAAGAGGTATCTTGTGGCACCCCCGTGCATCGAGAGGACGTTGGGAGAGCTCCTCTGCGCCTCGGGTGTCAGGCAACTCGCGATCAGCGAGACCCAGAAATTCGGGCACGTGACCTACTTCTTCAACGGCAACAGATCCGGGATGTTCGACAAGGCGCTCGAGACCTACGTGGAGATCCCTTCGGACATCATCCCATTCGAGCAGAGGCCATGGATGAAGTGCGCCGAGATAACCGACAAGGTATGCGAGGCGGTGGCCTCGGGGAAATACGACTTCATCCGTCTGAACTATCCCAACGGAGACATGGTCGGGCACACGGGCAACTACGACGCCGTGCTGGTGGCCATGGGGGCGATGGACATCCAGATCGGCAGGGTGGCCGAAGCGGTGAGGTCTGCCGGTGGCGTGCTGCTAATCAGCGCCGACCACGGCAACTCGGACGACATGTACGAGCACGACAAGAAAACCGGCGACGTGATGCTCGACGAGAACGGGATCAAAAGAAGGAAGACCAGCCATTCCATCAACCCTGTCCCCTGCATACTTTTCGACCCGGAGTCGCACGGCGAGTACGCATCAGAACTGAAAAGTGGACTCGGCATCAGCTCCCTTGCCGCAACTTGTATCGAGCTGCTCGGGTTCGCTCCCCCCGAGGATTTAGATGGGAGCGTGCTCCAGATGCGTTGATCCTAAGAGCCAGTTTTAAAACTCCCCTGCCCGCGCCCAAGGAATTGGGGCGGAGGCACAGCATGCGCCACGGCGAAATGGCAGGCACAGACAGTTGATGGTATGCACCAGCCATCTCACCGCACCGTCTGCCGCGCCTGCGCTCCCAACGCAGTTCACGCGGAGTACGGCACAATGCGGCAACTGCTTTATATAGGGTGATTGCAAGGAAACACGATTTTTATGAACCACTGTGCGGACAGGGGAATTATTATTACAAGATTTTTTTAATTTCCCCTTGCCTGAGACAGCGTGGAGTGATATATTCAAATTCGGTTCTCGGGTTGTTAGAGTTTAACTATAAGCATAGAGGGAGGCAAAATGTTGAAAAAAATGTTTCTTATGCTCGCGGTCATGACTTTCGTGGCCAGTAACGTATGGGCGCAAGATTGGGACGACGAGGAGGATGACACCCCTGCGGTGGAAGAGGCTGCCGAAGTCGCAGACGAGGCCGCAGACGAGGCCGCAGACGAGGCCG
>CAZANS010000019.1:0-17265 GCA_964486565.1 uncultured Victivallales bacterium | reverse complement strand
CAACAACGCAGGCATACACTCACAGTGCCCAATGCCACTGCTCTCCGACCAAGAATGGAACAACACCATCACTGCCAACCTCACCGGCGCATTCCTCTGCACCCGCGAGGCCGTGAGGGACATGATGCGCCAGAAATGGGGCAGGATCATCTTCATCTCCTCCGATGCCGGGATACTCGGCGAGAACATGGGATCGCACTACGCCGCGTCGAAGGCCGGAATGATAGGGCTTGCGAAATCCGCGGCCCGCGAGCTGGCGCCCTACTCGGTCACCGTGAACACCATAGCCCCAGGCTTCATCCAGACCGACATGACCGCCGACACTGACCAGGCCGTCGCAGATAAACAGGCTTCCGCCATTCCAATGAGAAAATTCGGCATCCCAGAGGACATCGCGCATATCGCCGCATTCCTCGCAAGCGACAACGCCGGATACATCACCGGCCAGACCATATCCGTTGACGGCGGCCTGCACATGTGAGAGGGAGCAAGGAGGGTGTAGCAGATCTTCTACTGTCAGTACCACTGTCAGGGGCCACTGTCAGGGGCCTGTCCACATATATGAACAAGGTATTCGTGTGCCAGTTGCGGAACTGCTCCTCGTCTTCCATCGCCAGACAGTCGAGTAGGCGCCGCCAATTCACGATCCGGCAACGCAACCATTCCACGGCAAACTCCCGGTAGGCGCAGTGGAGCCACCCCCTCGGGTGCGCCACCGCTCCCGCACGTACCATGTTCAGGTCGATGTAGGACAAGCAGCGGCCAAGATGCGCCCCATCCTGGATAAGGGTAGTAATGCTATAGGGACAGACCCCAATACTTCAAAACTCCGCGTTAACCGCGGAGTTTTGAAAATGGCCCTAGAGTCTTGCGATTTTGAGCATGATGTCCTTGAGTTCGCCGAGTGACTGGAATCGTTCTTTTGGTGAGCGCTGGATCATCTTGTCTATCACCTTTGCCATGATGGGTGAGCAGTGGGCGATCTGCATCGAGGTGGATTTCACTCTTACGCCGTAGACGTGCTTCCTGGCCAGATCATTCACCTCCTTGCCCTCGAAGTAGTGGCGTCCGGAGAGGAGATAGAATAGCAGCAGTCCAAGGCTGTAGATCTCGCTGCTCTCGTTTTCTGGCTGTAGCACCATCCTTTCCGGTGGGACGTAGTGGGGAGAACCGTCAACTGTGCGGTTTCCGCCAGAGGGGTTGGCGGCCTCTTTTAGCTTGACAGTCATCCCGAAATCAAAAAGCCTTGCGACACCGTTGGTCTGCAGCATCACGTTCTCAGGCTTCATGTCGCGGTAGAGGAAACCCTTGCTGACGATATGCATTTCGGCATCTATAAGTTGGATAATGAGATCCAGCGCCACTTTCTGGCTTACAGGTGCCTCTGTGGAGATGAATGTATCGAGCCTTTCACCCTCGAGAAACTCGCTGACGTGGAATCTTTCGTCGCCGTCGTTCCCGGCTTTCACAAAACCCACTATGTTTCGGTGTCCAGTAATCTCCTCATGAAGTATGCCCTCCTTAATAAGCGCCTCGATGCAGGTGGTGTTGGCCTTCATTTTTCTTGGGAGGAGCTTGACGGAATAGATATTCTTGTCCACAAGGGACATGCACATGTACACGCTGCCCATGCCCCCTCCCCCGAGAGGCTCGACGACGAGGTAGTCGTCAATCTTTGAGGGTCGCAGCACCGGCGATCCGCACCGGTCGCATTTAAAGGTCTCCAGCAAAGACCTGCCCGACATCGGATATTTGACATGACACGATGGGCATGGGAATATGCCGCACGAAACCATGCGCGAGACCTTGGAGACACGCATTCTCCCCCTGGTGCGTCTCACGGAACCCTTCAGCACCCTTCTTATAAACGACGATACAGACATTAGAGGCTGACCTCCTTTGTCATATTATACGACATTATGCAAGGGATTGCAATAGGAGTCAGTTTCAAAACTTCGCGTGAACCGTTTTGGGAGCGCAGGCGTGGCAGGCGGTGCGGCGAATGCCGTGCCTCCGCCCCAACCCTTTGGGCGGCAGGCTCTTTTGGCGCGAATGCCCCGCCGCCGCGGTCGGGACAGACTAAACAGGTATGCCCACTTCCGCAATTTGCAGAATTGCGGAAGTTTATAGATTTGTTTGTGCGGAATGATTTACGCCAAACAAATCTAGGGCATGACATCCTCTAGGAACCTTCTTGCCTGGATATCGCCGTTGTCCACGGCTTTTCTGAGCCATATCATTCCCTGCTGGAAATCAGTTTCAGTCCCGGTGCCGTTGAAGTAGCAGAAGGCAAGCTCGCGCTGGGCCTTGGGCGAATTTGCCTCTGCGGCCTTTTTGAACCAGTGGAAGGCGGCCTTTGGGTCCTGCTGGAAGCCGTTGCCGTTGAGGTAGCATGTCGCGACGTTGAACTGTGCGTGAGGATCGTCGAGCCTCGCGGCGGTGAGGAAGAGGTTTGCGGCCTTTGCTTGATCAGGGTTCTCTCCAATGCCCTGCATTGCGAGTATCCCGAGTGAGAAGATCGCCTTGGGGTTGCCAGCCGCGGCGGCTTTCTCGAACCATTTCCTGGCGACCTGGACATCCTGTGTCACGCCGATGCCGAAGGCGTATGCCTCGGCGATCTTTATCTGGGCCATGGTGATCCCGGCGGCGGCAGCCTCTGCGTAGAGCCTGAGGGCTTTTCTTGTGTCCTTGGGGACTCCGTTGCCGTGTTCGAGGCAGAATGCGAGTTTCGCACGAGCCTCCATGTTCCCTGCCATGACGGCATTCTCGATCCATCTGATTTTTTCTGTCTCGTTTGGCTCGATGCCCCAACCCTGGCTATAGCAGTCGGCCAGGAGGCTCATGGCCTGCGGGTCGTTTGCCGCGGAGGCTACGGAAAGCAGCCGGAAGGCCTCCTGGAGGTGTTTGGGGTCATTTTTCACGAGATAGATTTCCGCCAGTGGAGTATGTGCCGGGACGAATCCTGAGGCGCTGAGTTCGGAGAGCATTTCTTGTGCGAGTTTTCTGTCGGGAGGCAGAAGCTCGGAATTGTCTGCACCGAAGATGCCGTTACGGTAGCACATGGCCACGTTAAACATCGCCTCCCTGACACCCAGCACGGCGGCCTTCGAATACATCTCGAAGGCCTTCAGCTTGTCGGGGGGAGCCCCTAGGCCTTTCTCGAGGCAGATGCCGAGGTTGAGGCATGCCGCGGCGCTGCCACCTTCAGCGGCCTTGCCGTACCATGTGAATGCCTCATGATAGTCCTTCTTCACGCCGTTTCCATGGAAGTATGCGTTGCCCAGGGTGACCTGGGACCTAGGATCTCCTTTTTCTGCCTCGCTTCTGAGGGATTCCAAGGCATCTGCGCGGGTGCTTTCCGCGAGGGTCAATGCGGACGGGAAAAATAAGGCGAATGAAACCGCAAGCACCAGACCCAGGGTTCTGGCACGGGAGGCCAGAAGGCGCGGGAAAAGGATTTTGAAGTAGAAACACAAGGACTCCAGAGGCTTATATGCGAGTGAGGAGAAGGCCCCGGCATAGCAGCCGCACCTGCTGCAGTCGGGGTTTTGGATGAAGCATGTGCGGCTTGCGAAATTCGCATCATAATGGAGTGCTGTATCCCTCCAGTGGCATTTTGTGGAGTGGTCCGGGTGCTCGAACCATTTGATCATGGATCTTGTGAAGAGGAGTAGCGATGGGTAGATGGCTCTGACCCTGCGAATCTCGTCAATCATCTTCTGCCTGGTGTCTCCGGGGACGAAACTCTCATACTCCTCAGGGTTGTCCCTGGAGCTGCAGAATATGTTGCAGGAGCAACCCGAAAGTCGTTTCCGGACGGAGAGCGCTACTACATTCTCGAGCTGCTTGTAGTTCTGCAGGTGCAGAGTCATGTTCAAGATCACGCGCGGATCGCCTTGATAGTTCTCAAAAACCTTGTCGAATATGCCTTCGCCCCGGATGGCGTCGTTCGTCTCCTTGTCGCCCTCGATGGACACGAACAGGATATGCTTGAACGAGCCGGGAATTTTTATTGTCCCATTGGTGATGACCATGATGACGGGGAATATGCTGTCGGCGACATCAAGAATATCCAACCTCAACGCCGGCTCGCCGCCGAGCAAAAGGACTTTGCGGATGCCTTTCGAGTGCAACTCTAGCATGCGCCGCTCCCACTCCGCCACCGAAGGCTCTGCAAAATCCATGGAAAAACAAGCCGAAGCATGCCGCAAGTAGCAATGGGTGCAGCTCAGGTTGCAGCGTGAAGTCAGGTCAATCTCGCATGTGTGGGGGATCCCGAGCAGAACCCTCCTCAAACCGAGGAATGCCCAGTATATGTTCCGCAGAAGGGGAAGGCGGGAGATCATGATGATTCTCCTCCGGGCGCTAGCACGGCTAGAAAGCCCTCCAGTTCCAGGGATAGATTATGAAGGATTTGTCCACGATCCACTTTGCCGCCACGAGAACTATCCCCACCGGGCCGTAGACTATTGTCCGCTCCTTGGTGCTCTTGAAGCCCAGTTCAGCGTCATCCTTGAAATCCTTGCCCGCCTCGATGGCCTCGATCTCAAGCTGGATCTTGTCGAGATGCTCCCTTGCCTTGATCGCATCGGTGACGGTCTGTGCATCCTGGAGGAGACGCAGCCAAGTCTTCCTCTCCTCCTGGGCGTGGAGGAACCTGATCTCGGCATCCTGCACCGGCTCGGGCGGGGGCAGCTCCACAGTGGCGCAGCCAGAGAACATTGAGGCAGCAAATGCAGCGAGGACAAGATACTTTACAGAGCAAATTTCTTTCATTTTTCATTCACCCGCGTTTCATAGTTGAAATTCTGAGCTATACTACCCGGATGTTCGGAACACAACGGCATGAATTCCTTGCCGGGCTTCACAAATATAGCACACCATTCCGGATCGGCCAATGGTGTTTGGAGAAAGAGAGTCGTGAAATGAGCAGCATAAGCGGAAAGCTCGGAAAACATCTTAACAGAGAGCAGATCGAGGCGGTGACCCATATCGAGGGGCCGTTGCTTGTCCTTGCAGGTGCCGGGACCGGAAAGACCAGGGTGATCACATACCGCGCCGCATACATGATCGAGCAGGGAATCCCCCCGGAGCAGATACTCGGGCTGACCTTCACCTACTAGGCAGCCAGGGAGATGAAGCAGCGCATCTTCGGCCTGGTGCCCAGCAGCAGGAGCGAGGGTTTGTTTCTCGGCACCTTCCATGCGTTCTGCGCCACTGTGCTCAGGAAGGAGATAGTTCTTCTTGGCTACGGGAGGAACTTCAGCATCGCCGACGAGGTTGACCAGACGGGGCTGCTGAAGCAGGCGATGGCAGAGTTCAACATCTCCAAGGATCAAGTCTCGCCGGCCCTGTGCCTGAGCCTGATCGGGATCGCCAAGGGCGACATGAAACATCCCTCCGAGGTGAATATACACGATGCCGCGCTGAAAGCGGTCTTCCCGAATCTCTACGTGCGCTACCAGCAGATGCTGAAAAACCAGAACATGCTGGACTTCGACGACCTTCTGCTGCTGGCCGTACGCCTCTTCGAGGAGCATCCCGTAAAGCTCAAGGCATACCAGGAGAGATACCGCTACATCATGGTTGACGAGTACCAGGACACCAACAATCTCCAGTTCATGCTTCTAAAGCACCTTGCCGGCATCCGGAGGAACATCTGCGTGGTGGGAGACGACGACCAGAGCATCTACGGATGGCGTGGCGCACAGATAGAGAACATCCTCAACTTCCCGGTTCACTTCGAGGGCGCCAAATCGGTGAAGCTGGAGCAGAACTATCGCTCGACGACGAATATCCTCGATGCCTCGAACTGCCTTATCTCCGGCAACAAGGACAGACACGGCAAGAACCTTTGGTCCGAATGCGGAGATGGCGACAAGATACGCATCATCAGCTCCGACAGCGACTTCGACGAGGCCAAGTACATCTGCGACGCGATATGCGACATACAGTACAGCGCCAACGCCCGCTACGGCGATTTCGCCGTGCTATACCGTTCGAACTACCAGTCAAGGCTTATCGAGGACAGTCTCCGCAACGCCCGTATCCCCCACGTCATAGTCGGAGGCAGGTCCTTCTACGACCGCAAGGAAGTAAGGGACGCTGTGGCCTATCTTCGTCTGATAGTCAACGAGAAGGACGACCAGAACCTTCTGCGCATCCTTTCGGCACCCCCCAGGGGGCTTGGCGACAAGGCCATAGAGACGCTTCGGCAGTTGCAGTCAAGCACCTACATCCCGATGTGCGACCTGATGGTTTCCGAGGGCTATCTTGAGCGGGTGACCCCCAAAGGGGCGGAATCGTCGAGGAAGCTTGTGGATTGCATCAGGCGCTGGAGGGGAATTTTCTCGACTGAAGAGGAACTGTGGGTCAATGTGATGGACTATCTGAAGGATGTGGAATACCTGGACGGTCTCCAGAGGATGTACAAGGACCGCGAGGAGTCAGAGAAGCGCAGGGATAACGTTCTCGAGCTGGTCAACGCAGTGAAGCAGTATGCAATGCGGGAGGGGATGTCGGCATCTCTCGCAGGCTTTCTTGAGAGCTACTCCCTGGCAGACGACAGCGACAAGCAGGATGAGGATTCCGGCAGCGAGG
Source organism: uncultured Victivallales bacterium (assembly GCA_964486565.1). Taxonomy (GTDB): domain Bacteria; phylum Verrucomicrobiota; class Lentisphaeria; order Victivallales; family JAADHT01; genus JAFGFR01. Next base: position 10,665 of record CAZANS010000019.1, on the reverse strand, counting down.
ATTCTGTGATGCTGATGACTGTCCATGCGGCGAAGGGGCTGGAGTTCAAGAACGTGTTTATAGTTGGCATGGAGGAGAGGGTATTCCCTAACGAGAGGGCGCTGAATGCCGGCTCGGCGGAGGAGGAGCGCAGACTCTTCTACGTCGGGATGACTCGGGCACAGATGCTGCTTACACTCACATGGGCGAAAAAACGCATGCGCCACGGGCAGATGTCGCTACAGACCATGTCGAGGTTCCTCGCCGAGATTCCGAAGGAGCTGGTCGAGGGCACTGAAAGCTCGAAGGCATTCCAGAAGGCGAGCTACGAGGCCATGTGCCGTGCATTCGATAATTTCAAGGTGGACTGATTGATGAGCCGATTGCAAAACTTTTGAGGAGCGACAATGAATGGAAAGCAAGAATTGGAGTCGCGGCGTGCGGCACTGAAACGTAAAACCAGAGTTTACCTCTACAGCGGATACATGATACTTCTTGCGGGAGTAGCTCTGCTGACACTCACGAGATGGGCTTTCATCATAGTGGCCGTCGGGATCGTCCTGCGTGTCCTGTACTACATCGCAGCGATGGATCTGAGGGCGCTGGACAAGCTCGCCGGGAGGATGGGGCCGTTGGCCCTGCTTTTTGCCGCTTGCCTCTTTGCCTTGCCATCGGATCTCTCGGCAGTGAAGCCCGGGGATGCCGCTCCCGACATCTCCGGACTGGAATGGCTCAGAGGAACATTCCCCCAGCCCCCGGCAGGACAAAACTACGGCCCAGGCCTCACTGTCGTGACATGCCTGCTTTCCAGCGACAGGGCCAGCATCCTCTCTATCCCGGTGATCTCGGGCGTCAACGACAAATATTCAAGAAGTGGCGTTTTTGTGGTCGTGGTATCGAAGGAGGATCCCGAGGCCCTAAATAAATTTCTCGAGGGCGACGGCAAGCTTGGCGGCCATGCCGTCGCCAGAGACCCCTCGGGAAGGATTGTAGACACCTTCCACGGGGAGGATCCGCGTGTCCCGCTGTCGCTGGTCATAGGCAACGACGGCAAAGTCGTCTGGCGCGGACACCCCATGCAGATGGAGACAGTCCTGCGGAAAATCCTGGCAGATAATTTCGACCTCAAGGCACAGGAAAGGATATTCGCGCTTCACCTGAAGCTACAGCAGGCAATAAACGATGACAGGATAAGAGAGGCCGTCGCAATCTCCGAAAACATCCTCTCACTCGACCCCGCTGACGACATCGCAATGAGAATCAGGCTCTTCGTCTTCGAGAACACCAACGACCTCGAAGGTGCAAATAAATTCATTGAAACCCTCTCGATAAACAATCCGCAGACATACCAGCTCTACATGGTCAAGCTGGACATCCTGCTCGGAACCGACGCATCCGGGGATCAAATCAAGGATTTCAGCAAGGACACAGTCGCGAAATTCGCAGACAACCCCGAAGCACTGCAGAACCTCGCATGGCTGATGCTCAACCGGGTCCCAGTCCCACGCACACCCCTAATGGAGGCCACGTTTGCCGCAAAAAGAGCCGTCGAGCTGCTCGAAAAAGACGAATCCAGCGACCTTCTGGACCTTTCCAGGGCTCTCACAACTCTCGCCAGAGCACACTACCTCTCCGCCTCCCCGGAACTCGCGGCAGAGAAACAAAAAGAAGCCCTCACAGCAATCGAACTCCACCCTGCCAAACCACAAAACCTCCTCAAAGACGCCAAGGAGACCCTGGACTTCTACCTCACCCTTGCCGCAATCAAAAACGAGCTGAAGGAAAAGGAGAGTCAAAAATGAAACCCGATGCGGAAGAGCCAGCTTCAAAACTCCGCGTGAACCGCGTTGGGAGCGCAGGTGCGGCAGGCCGTCAAACGACAATTAAAAATAAGAATAGATCCACGGCACACTGCGGCAACTGCTTTATTTAGGTTCATGGGCGGCAAAGCTGCCCTCCCTCCCGGAGTGCCTATGGCGCGAAAGATGGGTTAGGGTGGCCCCGGGGTGAATTCTGGTTTTATTTGTATTGCCTCTGGATGCTGGTGCCTGAACCATGTGTTCTGTCTTTTTGCATATTGGCATGTCGTTGTGACGATACGATCCCGCATCTGTTGGAAGTCGAGCTTGCGGTCGAGGAATTGGGCGATGGTTGAGTATCCGATGGCCTGTCTTGCGGTTGGGGACTTGAGGAGTCCCATGCCGACAAGTCTCTGAGTCTCCTCTATCCACCCTGCTGCGAGCATCTCGTCTGTCCTTTGTGCGATCCTTTGCTTCAGCTCCGTTTTGTCACGGCAGACTGTCCATACCTTTGCATCGTAGCGCCGCATCCCGGCGTCCCATGTTTTTTTCAGTGAGGACATGGTTTTGCCGGCAAGTATGTTGACCTCCAGGGCTCGTATGAGTTTTCGCCTGTTATAGCCGAGCTTGGCGAGGGCTTCTGGATCTTTTATGCTCATCAGGTCCCGCAGCTTTGCGAAACCATCATCCGAGGAGTATTTTGTGTCTAAGGTCTCTCTGAGCGACGTGTCGGAGGGAAGCTGGTCCAGCCCCCTCAGCAAGGCTCTGATGTACATCCCGCTGCCCCCGACCACCAGAGGGATACTGCCGCGGCTGCGAATTTCGCAGATTGCCTTGTCGGCCAGATTTATGTAGCGGTAGACATCCAGCGGCTCGTTGATATTGCAGATGTCTATCAGGTGGTGGGCGACCTTTCGCCGGTCGTCCGGCGTGGGCTTGGACACGCCGATGTCCATACCCTTGTAGAGTTGCATGGAGTCGGCTGATATGATCTCTGCGGGGATAATTTGTGCCAGCTCCATGGCAAGTTCGCTTTTCCCCGTCGCCGTCGCCCCCATGAGCACCAGCATCGGGGTGTTTGCAGGCTTGGCGGCAAAATCCTCTTGCAGCCCCATCAGTTCCATCACTCCAGACATCACCCCGGATCCTCCAGGCTTGATCTACACTTCCTGCGGTTTGTCCTTTTCAGGGACCTTCTCCTTCTCCGGGCGGGACCATGAGGAGATCACAAATATGCCCACGCCTAAGCAAATGGCGCTGTCGGCGACGTTGAATGCGGGCCAATGCCATGAGCCGACATAGAAATCCAGGAAGTCCAGCACCGCCCCGCCGCGCCATATCCTGTCGGCGGTGTTTCCAATCACCCCTGCGACAACGAGTGAGATGGCAAAGAACCTTTCTCGCCAGCCTTCCGTCAAATGACGGTGGGAAAGTGCAGCCCCGACAAGGAACGTCACGGATATCGCGGTGAGGATCCATCGCTGCCCGGCCATGATACCCCATGCAGCGCCTGTGTTCCGGACGATGACAAGGTTGAAGAAACCGGGGATCACCTCCACGGGCTGGAGAAGGAACCGCTCGACAACAGCCTTGGATATCTGGTCGAGCAAGGCGACCGCAAAGGACAGAGCAAGGCTCTGGACGAGGATTTTTCTTTCTTCTGGGGATCTACGGGGGATCTTATTCATGGCCAGAGACTCCAGATGATTGCGGGTCTATACACCCGGCAGGTTCCAACGCCAGGGCAAAAGGTTGCGGCAGACTCAATCGAGATCAGGACGAAGCCCCCCGTGTTTCTCGCGGATTGACTTGCATTTCACGCAGAACATCGCATAGGGCTTGGCCTCCAGCCGCTTTGAACTGATTTCCACGGCGCAGTCCATGCACTTCCCGTAGTCACCGCTGGCCAATCTGTCAAGGGCCTCGTCTATCATCTCGAGCACGTCGCCCTCGTTAGTCAGCATCGATAGCTCCATGTCATGGAGGAAATTGTCGCTTCCAAGATCGGCCATGTGGGTTGACATGCCGTTCTTCTCTCCGGCGTTGTCATTGGTGTTGAGAGCCTCGTCCGTATGGAATTTGAGCTGCTGTATCACCTGCTCTCTCAATCCAATTAGGGCATCGTAAAATTTCTTCTTCTCGCCCCTGTACTGCGGGGCTGTTTTTTTTCCTGCATTGTTTTTCGGGCTCATATCTGGCAGATCCTCAAACTTAGTTTCTAGACTCAAAACCTCAGACAGGCGGCAAAAGTAACCTCTTTTTCTGATTAGTCAAGCGTGAAAGCGATTAAAGTCATAGCATTTGCAAAAGCCTTTTGGCATGTTAAGTTCATCTGGTGGCATCCGCGAGGCAACATTAACGACGGTCGGGAGAGTGAGTCCCAGTAGAAACATGGCATCTTTTCAGGATAAATCGCAGGGCAAACTGAGCATAGTGGCAACGCCCATAGGGAATCTAGGCGACATAACTCTGCGCGCCTTGGAGACGATCAGGGATGCGGATGTGGTGGTCGCCGAGGACACCCGCCGGACTCGCGGGCTTTTGACCCACTACGGCATAAGTAAGAAAGTCATGAGCTGCCATGCCTTCAACGAGTCCAGGTCGGTGGCGGGGATACTTTGCCTGGTCCATGACAAGGGCCTGAAGGTAGCTGTGCTTTCTGATGCCGGCACCCCTGTGATCTCCGACCCGGGCTTCCTGATGGTGCGCGAAGCTAGGGTCCTTGGGATCGAGCCTGAGTTCATCCCTGGGGTCTCCGCGCTGACGTTCGCCGCGGCGGCATCAGGGCTTCCAATGGACAAGTTCTCCTTTTTTGGATTCCCGCCGGCGAAGAAGGGCCGAAGGGAGACCCTTCTCCGCACTATAGCGGACGAGGGAAAGACTGCCTTCCTCTTCGAGTCGCCCTTCAGGGTATGCAAACTTCTGGATGAGATTCTTGAGGTGATTGGTGCGCATACGCAAGTTGCATTGGTCAGGGAGGCCACCAAGATGCACGAGGAGGTTATCCGAGGGACCGTAGTTGAGGTCCTGGAGAGGATTTCTGGGTCAAAATGCAAGGGTGAGTTCGTGGTGGGCATCTTTCCTTCCGCCGAGAGCGCGCCTAAGGAGAGCAGGGATACCACGTGATGACCACGAAGAGTTTTTTTTCTCCTCCCTGGCTGCTGGCCGCCGCAGCGGCGGTGTCCTTGCTGCTGAATTTAGCCGCGCTCTTCCGCCACGAGTCGGTTCTGCCTCTCATAAAAGAAGTTGTGATTGACGACGACATCTTCCGCGTGTATTTCATCGTCGGGATGGACAATTTTCTTGACACCCTCCAGCCGGATGGCAATGTGCTGCTCCGATTCGAGGGTTTCGGCGAGCTCGAGAGGGAAAGTCAGGAGGACATACCGCTGCTGATGTACTTCAGGACCGTCTACAAGCTTTATCCGAGAAGGGTTCATGTGGTCTCACCGGATGTCGTAGTCAATACCGGGGAGGACATAAGTGCGAACCCCTTCGATCCCTCCCCGGAGTGGCTCGAGGAGAATTCCGTGAGCATCCTGCTGACTCTCGCCCGGGCTCCCGACGGAAGCGTCCGCACACGCATACAGAACATCCAAATGCACAAGGGACACTGAGCATGGCTGCAGAAACCATGATAATCTTCTACTTCCTGGCAATCGTGACTCTGGGCTACGCGCTGTGGAGTGTTGTTTTGGGCGGGAACAGACGCCCTTTATGCGAGACCGTCCCGATGGTGATGATTTTGGGGGCCGGGGCTATGTCCCTGATATTTTTCTGGCTGGCCCTGCTCGGGTTGAAACCATCTGTCTCAATTATAGCCTCAGTGTTCGTCGTGTCCTCCGCCGGCATTGCCCTCCTGAGGGCATTCAGGAGAACTGCCGCGGCGCATATTCCCGGCAAGTGGCATGGCCGGGAGCTTGTCTTGCTTTTTGCCGCCGCCGGGATTCTCGTCGCCGCCTGCTGCATCGTCGCGGCGCATTCGCTCTTCCTCCCGCTCTACGACGTGGACTCCTACGGGCTCTGGGGCTTGAAGGCAAAGGCGCTGTACCACGAGGGCCTTGTCCCCGGCGGCGGGTTTTTCCACGAGCTCTCATTGAGCTACAGCCACCTCAACTACCCCCTGCTGGTGCCTTTTCTTGTCTCCGGGATATACGCCTCTGCAGGGGAGGTTAACGACCTGACAGGGAAGTTGATATTCACCTTCCTCTACATCGCCTGCACTCTCTTGATCTACTCGTCCTTGCGCTGGAGGCTCGACCGTTCCCGATCCCTTCTTCTCACCGTTCTTTTCATGACCCTTCCCGCGACACTGCGCTGGGCCGGCGCCGGAATGTCGGACTTCCCGTTGGCGGTATTCTTCTCCGCTTCGGCATTCTACCTCTGCAGGTTCCTGGAGGAGCACCGCAGGGAGGACATGATACTTTCAGCGCTGGCGACGGTCTTCTGCGCCTTCGTCAAGCACGAGGGCATCGCCAGTGCGGCGATATGCCTTGCAGTGATCGCCTGCTGCCATACCTTCCTCCCATTCTCGAAGTCGAAGCTGAAGGACTGCGCGATCTACTGCTGCCTGGTCGGCGTGCTGATGCTGCCATGGTTCTGGTGGTACTCAGGAGTGCCGCATACACATGAGAACTACCCTTTGAGGATAATATACTTTTTCTCACAGGAGAACCTATTGCGCACCGGGGAGATACTTGTGCTGTTCCTGGAGAATTTTTCAAATGTCGCCAGATGGGGGCTCCTGTGGCTGCTGCTCCCCGTTGCCATGCTTCTAGACTGGAGGCGGCTAAACCGCCGTTACGTCTTGGCGATGTGGCTGCTTCTCGTCGGGCGCATGGCGGCATATTTTTTTGTTTTTATAATCTCGCCATGGACTCCTGAGTTCCTTGCCCAGATGGCCTTGGAGAGGATCCTGCTCCACGCCGCCCCGGCAGCACTGTTCATCATTGCTTTCCATATGGCATCTCCCCTGACCACCCGCGCCGACATTTCGACAAGCCCGTATAACAACCTGAAGCCACCCTGCGCCCCGCAGGGTGGCGAGGCCGAGGTGTGAGATGCTTCCCAGACTTGCGCTGAGGTTCCTGAAGTACACCGATTTGAGGCTTTTGTTCAAATTCTGCTACACCTTTGGCTGGAAAAGCATCGGTGCCGTCAGGCGTTTTGAGAGGCGCGCGCGCAAGGAGCAGTATCCATTCCCGGCATTCACCGTGATATCTGTGACCAACAAGTGCAACCTGCAATGCCAAGGCTGCTGGGTGTCTGTCGGCAAGCCCGGCATCGAGCTGGATCCGGAACTGCTCGAGGGCATCATCTCCGAATGCAATCGTAACGGGTCCTTCTTCTTCGGCATCCTCGGCGGGGAGCCGTTGATGCACTCTTCAATCCTTGACATCATCGGGAGGCATCCCGAATGCTATTTCCAGTTGTTCACCAACGGGACGCTCATCACCGACGATATCGCGGCAAGGCTCAGGCGCATGGGCAACGTCACGCCTTTGGTCAGCATAGAGGGGCTGAACAATGTCTCCGACGAACGGAGAGGCGGGAAAGATGTATACCAAAGGTCGCTCGCCGGTCTCAAGGCATGTGTCCGAAACCGCCTGATCACCGGCGTGGCCACCAGCGTATGCCGCTCAAACATCAACGAACTCGTGTCGGAATCGTTCGTCAAGGACTTGATGGATATGGGCGTGCTTTACCTATGGTATTATATCTATCGCCCGGTAGGCGAGAACCCCTGCCCGGAGCTGGCCCTCAGGGAGCAGGATATACATAGACTCAGGCGTTTCATCGTCGATACCCGTGCCTCCGTGCCGATGATGATAGTTGACGCATACTGGGATGCCGACGGACGCGCGCTCTGCCCCGGGGCAATGGGAATTAGCCACCACATCGGACCAGCCGGGGATCTGGAGTTCTGCCCGCCGATTCAGTTCTCAAAGGACAACATCTCCACACAAACCCTTGCTGAGTCGCTCGCAAGACCAGGCTTTATACCCGCCTTCAGGAAATTCGCATCAGCCGAGACCAGGGGTTGCGTGCTCCTAGAAAAGCCCGCCGAGCTGCTGGACTTCCTGTGCAGTGAGGACGCCAAGGACTCCAGCCTAAGAGATACCGCCTACGACGAGCTGGCCATGACCACCCCCTCATGCGGACACCATATCCCCGGCAAGGAAATACCCGAAAAACACTGGGCATACCGTCTGGCCAAAAAATACTTTTTCTTCGGGTTCGGCGCCTACGGGTAGCATGTGCTCATCGGCGAGTAGGGCACGATTAGCACGTTCCGAGTCCCTAAGTGGGCGTACCTGCCTAGATTATATCGGCGAGACACGTGCCGAGCAAGATTTCGCGGAGCATATAGCCTCGACAACAGGAGACAGGAAGTAAGACCAGAGGCACAGCATGCGCTCCCAACGCGGTTCACGCGGAGTTTTGAAACTGGCTCTCTTGTCAGACTTTGGGGTTTTCGATGAAGCAGCCGCCACGGCACTGCTTGAGGTAATTCATTGCATGGACCTGCCCGGTCATCTCGAGATTGCCGCAGTACACCGGGTCGTGCCAGCCCTCGATGTCTATGGAGCCCTTGAAACCGCCCTTGCGAAGATCGCTGATGATCGCGGTCCAGTCGCTGTCGCCGAATCCGGGAGTGCGGTGGAACGAGAAGCTCGGGACGACCTGCACATTCGACGGCAGGGCAACATCCTGGTGGATCGAGGTGTGTATCCCGAACTCCCTGATGACATCCCAGTGTATCGTGGCGTCCTTGCCGTGGACGTGGAAGATCTTCTTGACCCACTTGCGGAGCTGCGGCATGGGGTCAATCAAACTGACCATCTGGTGGCAGGGCTCCCATTCGAGGCCGAGATTGTCCATCGGCACCTCGTTGAACATCATCTCCCATGCGGTGGGGTTATGGGCGATGTTCCAGTCGCCGGAGGTCCATGTTCCTCCCATGTCGCAGTTCTCGAAGGCGATTCTGACACCCTTGGACTCAGCGCGCTTGGCAAGCTTGGAGAAGACCTTCTTGAAACGCGGCATGGACTGGTCAATGGGCCTGCCGCGCAGGCGCCCTGCGAAGCCTGCGACGATATCCGTGCCGAAGAGGTGGGCGTTGTCAATGCACTCCTCGAAACCCTTGACTGTCTCGAGGTCGAGCTTCTCTGTCTCCAGTGGGTTGCCGAAGATCCCGAGGCTGGAAATCACCGCGCCCTTGGGCTCGATGACCTTTTTAACACCCTCGGCGAGCTTCTTCCAGTTGACGCCCTGCGTAGTCTGCCAGAAAGTCAGGCTGAATGACTCGAAGCCATGGCCAATGATCTGGCTGATGTACTCCGGGGCCTTCATCCCCGCACCGACCAGCGTCCCGATACGGATGTCCTGCTTCTCAAGATTGCACTTCATCTCTTTCTCCTTTGTTTAATGAACCAATTGCACTCGAAAATCCACGTGTCAAACATCGTCGGTTCAGCATTCTATCGCGACTTTCGTCCCGGCCTCCGCGCTCCGGACGGCAGCATGCACCATCGCAAGGCTCTTTATGTTGTCCTCGCATGCCGTCTGAGGTGGCTCACCGCTCTCGATCGCGTCCAGGAAGTCGCGTATCAGACCGGCATGGCCCTTGAAGTCCAGCTCGCGAGCATCCCTCACCTGCAAAGGCTTCTTCTTGTGGATGAACCCTTCCGCCCCATCGACAGCCTCCCCGGCAAGCTTATCCGCGCCGTCCCACAGGGCGCTGCCCTTCTCGCCAATCGCACGCCAGTCGCATTCCCATGTGGTGTTCATACCCTCCGAGCACCAGCTCCCGCGGTATGTGAAAACGGCTCCGTCGGTCATCTCGAAGATGCACATGGCGGACGCCCCGTGCCTGTACCAAGACCCAGGAGGGTTCCACTCGTAGGCCAGCACCGCCAACGGATCCTTGCCGCTGATGAACCGGGCCTGGTCGAAAGTGTGGATCGCCATGTCTATCAGCAAAACATGGTCCATCTCGTCCCTGAAGCCGCCGAAGTGCGCCCCGATGTAGAAGTCGGCGTTGAGTGTGGTGAGATTGCCTATATCGCTACTCACGACATCCCTGAAACGTATGATCTCCTTGTCGTAGCGACGGTTCTGGATAACCGCATATATCTTGTCGTTGTCCTTCGCGGCCTTGAGCATCACGCCGGCCTGCTCCATCGTCTCCGCCATGGGCTTCTCGCCCAGGACATGACAGCCCTTTGACAAGGCAGTGGTGACCACCTCGCAGTGCGCCGGCGGCACAGTGCAGTCGAACACTGCGTCAGGGCGAGTCTTATCCAACACCTCTGCAAGATTTGTAGATACGACGACACCGTCGCCCAGAGAGTGCTCCTTACGACGTTTCTCAGCGTTCTCAAGGCTGAGGTCAACCAGCCCCACAAACTCCATGTCGTCAAAATTCTTGCTTGCCTCAAACCATACGTTGGAAATACCGCCGCAGCCAACAATCACAACCTTCTTCTTCGATCCCATCTCTACACCTTTCGATCATGAGTTATAAGAAAATACTTTTTCTTATATTCTATGTTTTCCCTACTTGAGTTTTATAAACCTGCTGCATATATTAATGTTTTGCAGGGGAAAATCAATTAGGGAAATCGGGAAAAGCTCTAAATTATCAAAATATCTGAAGCGGAAGGGAGATGTTTTTTCCTTTCCCGCCGGTGTGGAGCACATCGGCAACGGCACGCGTGACGGCGGATGCCTGGGGGGAGTGCTGAATCTTGACGAGCAACCCTTTTGGGATGACGGCAGAGTTGTTTTCGGCGAAAGCCGCCAAGTGTTGTCGCAACTGGTGGCCAAAGGGCGTTCGGGCTGTTATAAGCTGCCGTTTACACCCAAAGGGAGAAGCAAGGAGGGG
>CAZANS010000018.1:0-18201 GCA_964486565.1 uncultured Victivallales bacterium | reverse complement strand
GCGATGGCGTTGGCGAGTCTGTCCATCCCGACAGTGGAGGGGTCAATGAGGGATATGTCGAGTTGTGTTTTGATGTCAGGATTGAGGTGGAATACGTTCGGGGCGTCGAATATCTGGGATTTTTCAGGCACCACAGAAACGATTGCCACGGGGATATTGTTGTCTGGCATGATGTGAGTCCCGATCTGATTCGTCGGGCATATGTTGACCTGGTCGAACTTTCCGTTGGAGAAAGTCGCGAACTGAGTGTTAGTGTTTCCGATGTTGATTGCGAAGATTTTCATTGTTGATCTGCTTCTGATTCCCTGTCCAGGAAGTTTTGTAGTATTACGGCGGCGGCTACTGAGTCAATCTTTGCTTTTTTCTTTGAGTTCCTGACGTTGGTCTCGGCAAGGATTTTATGCGCTGACACGGTGGAAAGGCGTTCGTCCATGTAGGTGACAGAGACATTGAGTTTTGACTCTATTGCCGAGCCTAGTTTTCTCGCGCCTTGAGCACTTGATCCCTCGTGCCCTCTCATGTGGAGCGGCAGGCCGAGCACGATCTTCAGGATGCCGTGCTCTTCACAAAGCCTGGCAATGCTTTCGATACATGCGGCTTCAGGGGTCGCGTTGATAAAGCCCTTTGGCTGCGCGATCACTCGCAACTGGTCGCTTATGGCGACTCCAATGCGGGCGGTGCCGTAGTCTAGAGCCATAATTCTATTCATGTGAACCTTTTAAGTTCATTGTTTTCTGCCGCGAGGCGGAGGATCTCCTTGATCCTCTGTGAGGATTCCGAGCTGCATACAAGAGTCGCGTCATTTGTCTGGACTATTATGAGGTCTTTCACCCCGACAGTTGCGACAAGGTGAGATCCGTCTCCATAGACGATCGTGTCGGTGGTGTTTATCCCGAGATGAAGGCCCTTTACTGTGTTGTTGTTGTCGTCAGGGCTAATTTGATTTCGCAAAGCAGTCCAGTTGCCTATGTCGTCCCAGTCGAATGAGCACTCGGCGACCAATATTGCCTTGGACTTTTCCATCACTGCGTAGTCTATTGATATTTTCGGGAAATCCGTATATACGGATTCCAACGTCTTGTCGAGTCTGTCTTGCAATACGGCATCTTTGATGATACTGATTTTGCTGGCTATTTCCTGGGCGGAGTTGTGCAATGCTGCTATGATGGTTGACACGGACCATGCAAACATCCCGCTGTTCCATTTGAATGCCGGGTCGCCTGCGAGTGCCCTGGCGGTCTCGATGTCTGGTTTCTCGATAAATTTGTCGGCCGCGAGGAATCTTGTATGAGTTCCCAAGTCTATTGGGCTGGAGCATTTGATGTAGCCGTATGCGGTGCTCGGGGAGTTCGGGGTGATGCCTATTGTCACGATATGCCCTTTTGCAGATGCTTTGGCGCAGTCTTCTATGACACGTTGGAAAGACTCGGTGTCGTTGATCACGTGATCTGCAGGAAGTACGATCATTGCGGCGTTCGGGTTGGTGTTTTTTGCGGATATGAAGGCTGCGGCCAGCGCTATGCAAGGGGCGGTGTCCCTCCCGCATGGCTCGCCAATGATATTCGCTTCTGGGAGATGAGCAAGAAGGCTCCTGATGTCTTCCTCATAGGATTTATTAGTGATGACGATGATGTTCTCGGTCGGTATGACCGGATCAAGCCTTGCGACGGTTTCCTCGAGCATTGTCCTGCCGCCGAGCAAGGAGAGGAGCTGTTTGGGTTTCGAAGCCCTGCTGAGAGGCCAAAACCGTTCGCCTTTCCCGCCTGCCATTATGACGGCATAGGTGTCTTTTGGAGTCATAAGGCTGCCTCGCGATTTAGAATCTTATGCAAAGTCCATTTCCCCGGCTTTGAAGCTATCCAGCCCATCGCCGTCTTTGGGTGCAGTGCATCATCCGCCGCCGAGCTTTTGTATGATAGATATCAAGGGCATGAACATGGCAATGACGATAGTCCCGATGACGACAGCCAGGAACATGATCATGAGAGGCTCGATCATTGATGTGAGAGCCTCGACAGCGAGGTCTACCTCCTCGTCGTAGGTGTTTGCGATCTTCTCCATCATTTCAGGGAGCTTCCCAGTCTCCTCGCCGACCTCGATCATGCTTATTACCATGGCGGGGAAGACTTTGGTGGAGTCTAGTGGTGCGGCCATGGACTCCCCTTCCTTCACGGCGTCGTGAACGACTTGGATTGCTGATGCCACGACTTCGTTGCCGGATGTGTCCCTGACGATCTGGAGAGCCTGAAGCACAGGCACACCGGCGCCCATCAGAGTCCCTAGTGTCCGGGAGAATCGCGCGATGGAAGACTTTGATATCAGAGGCCCGAGCAAGGGGGCGTTGTACTTCACCCAGTCAACGACCCACTTGCCTTTTGAGGTCTTGCACATGAGCTTGAATGTGATGAATAGAACTACGAGTATGATGATGGTCGTGACAGCGTTGTTTAGGACCACGTCGCTGGCGCTCATAACGAATTGTGTCACGGCGGGGAGTGGCTCGCCGCCAAGCATCTCCTCGAATATTTTTTTGAACTGGGGGACAATGAAGATCAGCAGACCGGTGGTGATGCCCATAGCCATGATCAGAACCATTACCGGGTATACCATGGCGGCCTTGATTTTCCCTGCCATCCTGATGGCCTTTTCCATGAATGTGGCAAGACGGTCTAGGATGATCTCGAGAGCGCCGGCAGCCTCGCCGGCGCGTACCATGTTGAGATATAGCTTGTCGAATGACTTTGGGTTTTTAGTGAGAGCCTCGGAGAAGGTCGAGCCCCCCTCGACAGCGGTGGCAGTATCGTCAAGCACTCGTTTGATCGCGGGGGTCTTAGACTGGTCGCTTAAGGTCTTCAGAGCCCTTAGAAGAGGCAGCCCGGCATCCAGAAGGATTGCAAGCTGCCTTGTCGTCACAGCGAGGTCTTTTGGCTTTATGGTGGGAGTCCCAATTTGCATGTCGCTCATCCTGGCGAACATTGATCCGCCCTTTTTAGCCCCTCCACCGGCAGCTTTGCCGCCGCCTTTTCTGACTGTCCCAGAGGCCTTTGCCTCTTTTATGGATGTTGGGAACATTCCCTGTTCTTTCAGAGCCGCACCGACGGCCTGCTCGTTGTCGGCTTCCATGCGGCCCTTTTTCTCCTTGCCGCCCGAGTCCATTGCTGTGTATTGAAAAATCGGCATAACTGTTACCTCAAGCTAGATTAAACTGACCTAAAACTTTCGAACTTCAATTTCTGACTATAGCATCATTCCAAAAGAAATCCAGTCTTATTTTTTTTGGCCTCCCATCTGTTGGAGGATGCCCTGCGGATCCTGTGCCTTTGTGATCATCTCGCCATAGGAGATTATATTCGCCTGATATAGCTCCAAAAGGTGGGCGTCAAGGGTGTTCATCCCGTATTTTGTGCCTGTCTGGATGTCCGAGGTTAACCTGAAGGTCTTGTTGTCCCTTATCAGTGATTGAATGGATGGGGTTGTGATCATTACCTCGAATGCCGCGACCCTGCCCGGCTTGTCTATCCTTGGGAGCAGCACCTGAGATATGACGGCTAGAAGGGACGAGGCAAGCTGAGTTCTGATCTGAGCCTGTTGGTTGGTCGGGAAGGCATCCACGACGCGGTCAACCGTCCTTGCGGCACCGGTAGTGTGGAGCGTGGCAAACACGAGGTGGCCAGTCTCTGCCGCGGTAACTGCTGCCTCCATAGTCTCGAGGTCTCGCATTTCCCCGACGAGAATCACGTCCGGGTCTTGGCGGAGGGCTCTTTTGAGGGCCTCGGCGAATGATCCCACATCCGTGCCGACCTCCCTTTGTATAACAAGGGACTTCTTGTGGTCGTGGTAGAACTCGACAGGATCCTCTACCGTGATGATATGAACGTCCCTTTCCATGTTGATGACATTCACCATTGAAGCTAGAGTTGTGCTTTTCCCGCTGCCGGTGGGGCCGGTGACCAGCACGAGGCCTCTAGGTCTGAACAGGATGTCCTTTAGGGAAGGGGGCAGTCCTATCTGCTCGAGGGTCATGAGCGTCTTGGGTATCTGACGCAGCACCATCCCGTAGTGGCCTTTCTGCTTGAAGCAGCTCACGCGGAAGCGAGCCTTGTCCTCGAATGAGAAGCCGAAGTCGCAGCCCCCGTTCTCGCGTATCTCCTGCTGATGCGAGTCGGCAGCAATTGACCGCACCATCCTCTCGGTGTCTGCCGGTGTCAGCAAAGGAGGGTCCAGAGGGGCACGCGGGCCGCTGAGCCTCAGGCGTGGCGGTGATCCGACCTCGATATGAATGTCGCTAGCACCCTCCTCTACGACAAGATCCAGAAGATCACTCATTTCAACGCTCATCTAATTTCTCCATTGTTTTTCGGTTAAAAATTGTTGTTTTATTTGACGGTATACTTGAGAACCTCCTCCATGGTGGTCTCCCCGTTGAGTATCGCCGCGATGCCGTCTTCCCTCATCGTGCGCATGCCCAGCTCGCGGGCCTTGGTCCTGAGCACCAGTGTCGGCTCTTTTTTTGTTATCAGGGTTCTTATCTCATTGTTGACGAGCATCAGCTCGACCAGTGCTTTTCTTCCCTTGTAGCCGCTTTGATTGCAGTTCTGGCAGCCTTTCCCGTAGTGGAATTTTCTGTCTCCGACATCCTCCCTTGATAAGTCAAGCTGTGCGAGATCGTCGTCGGTCGGCTCGAATGGAGTCTTGCATGAGGAACAGACTTTCCTTATGAGCCGTTGCCCAAGCACACCAACCAGAGATGAGTTGATAAGGAAGGGCTCCACGCCCATATCAATAAGCCTTGTAACTGTCCCAGGTGCGTCATTCGTATGCAACGTGCTGAACACAAAGTGCCCGGTGAGGGATGCCTGGATGGCCATCTGCGCGGTCTCGATATCCCTGATCTCCCCGAGCATTATCCTGTCGGGGTCTTGCCTGAGGAAAGCCCTGAGTGCCCTGTGGAAGGTCATTCCTATGGCCTCGTTTATCGGAAGCTGTACGATGCCCTCAAGGTTGTATTCGACGGGATCCTCGGCAGTGAGTATCTTGTCCTCGATATTGTTGACCTCCTTGAGGCATGAGTATAAGGTGGTGGTTTTTCCCGATCCTGTGGGTCCCGTGACGACGAAGATGCCGTTAGGCAGATGGATTATGTCCCGGATCTTGGCCAAGACATCCTGTCCCATGCCCAGAGCCTCAAGATCCAAATTGACGACAGAGCGGTCGAGCACTCGGAGCACAACGGACTCCCCATGTGCCGTAGGAAGGCATGACACCCTGAGGTCGACCGGTCTTCCTGCGATTTTCATGCTTATCCTGCCGTCCTGGGGACGTCTTCGTTCTGATATATTGAGTCCGCTCATTATTTTGACACGGCTTATGACCGGGGCGGCGAGGTTCTTGGGCGGCGGGGCCATCTCGTACAGCGCCCCGTCAACACGGTAACGGATTTTGAACTCCTTCTCGAACGGCTCGAAGTGAATGTCGCTTGCCTCGGCCTTTATTGCCTGGTACATGACTACATCCACGAAACGCACGATGGGAGTTGATGTGGCCACGTTCGCGAGGTTTGCGACTTCCTCGTCTGTGAGTTCATCCCCCTCTGTGGCATCGAGCTCCATGGACTCGAGCATGTCATGCATCGTGCCGGTCTCGATCGGATAATATTTCTCGATGGCCGAGTCTATCTGTTTCTCGCTGGCGATGACCATCTGGACATCCTTGCCGAGAATGAAGTGCAGTTCTTCGGGTATCTGATAGTTCAGCGGGTTGAAGGTGGCAACAGTCAGGATCCCATCCTCTTCCTTCACTGGAATCACCCCGTACATCCTTACGGTCGAAGGGTCTATGGACTCTATGACAGACTTCTCTATCTCGACCCCTTTTAGATCAATGATGTCTGTGCCCAGGTTCTGGGCGATAAGCCCAATAAGCTCTTCCTCGCCGATGATCTCATAGTCCATGAGAAGTTCCTGGAAGACCTTTCCAGATCTTTCGTGCTCCTCCTCGATCTCAACGAGCTGCTCCTCCGTGCATAGCTCGGCTTCTAGCAGCATGTCTTTAAGTGTTTCGCTTTCGGGGTCAAGCATGGTGGATTCCTGATGTTGTTTTGATTCTAGTCTTCATCTGTGGCGGTGATACGTATCACTTCCGCTAGAGTTGTGGAGCCCGAGACGGCCTTTCGCAATCCGTCGTCGCGTAGCGTACGCATTCCGCTCCTCCTCGCGGCATCCCTTATTTCCGTTGTGGTTGCATTATGGAATATGAGTGTTTGTATATCCTCGCTTATCATGAAGATCTCGTAGATGCCCATTCTTCCCTTGTATCCTGAGTTGGAGCACTCGCTGCAACCTCTTCCCTTCATGAGGGTTGCCCCCTCGAAGTCTTTCGGATCTGCCTCCAGAAGCCTAAGCTCCTCCGGGTCTGGCTGAGTGGGTGTGGCACAGTTCTTGCAAATGCGCCTCAGGAGGCGTTGCGCCATCACCGCTTTCACGGAGGACGCTACCAGAAAGTTCTTTACGCCCATGTCAACCAGGCGGGCGACCGCGCCGGGCGCGTCGTTCGTGTGCAGGGTGCTGAAGACCAAATGCCCTGTCAGCGAGGCGTTGATGGCGATCTCGGCAGTCTCCAGGTCGCGTATCTCCCCTACCATGATTATGTTTGGGGCCTGCCGTAGCATCGAACGCAGCGCGGCGCTGAATGTCAAATCCACAGACCTGTCCACCTGCACCTGATTGATCCCCGAGAGCTGGTACTCGACGGGGTCTTCGACAGTCATGATTTTTCTGGTGGGGGTGTTGATGGTGTTTAGGAATGCATATAGCGATGTGGTCTTGCCCGACCCTGTAGGGCCGGTTACCAGAAATATTCCGTCGGGCATGCTTATGATCTGGTTGATGAGGGCCTGGTCATCCGAGTAGAAGCCGAGGTCGGGGATATCAAGCTGGATGCTGGACTTGTCGAGGATACGCATGACTATGCTTTCGCCATGGCTGGTGGGGATCGTTGACACCCTCAGGTCCACGTCCTTCCCGGCTATCTTTAGCTGGATCCTGCCGTCCTGAGGGAGACGTTTTTCTGATATGTCGAGTTTTGCCATGATCTTGAGACGGCTTGTGACGTTCCCCTGAAGGTATTTTGGGGGAGCCTCCACCTCGTAGAGCATGCCGTCGAGACGGTATCTGACCCGGTAGCGCTTTTCGAGAGGCTCAAGATGAATATCGCTGACCTTCAATTTGTATGCCTCGACGATGATCAAAGTGACGAGCCGAATTATGGGCGCGTCGTCCTCCTCGAGGTTCGCGCCGGACTTCTCCATGTCGGCAACAAGCTGGCTTTCGATATCCTCGCTGCTTATCTCGCTGATGAATGAGTCCACGCTGGACTCGATGCTTCCATAATGGTGGTCGAGAAGCTTCTTGATATGTGATTTTTGGGAGATCACCGCATCGACATCGCAGTTCAGCACGTACCTCAAGGAGTCCAGGGTCTCCATGTCTGTCGGGTCGCTCATGGCAACCGTGAGCATGTCGTCGTGTTTCATGACCGGGACGATCTTGTACTGCTGTGCGACTTTCGCCGGGACGCTCTCGATCACCTCGAAAGGTATCTGGTACCCGTCGAGGTCGAGTGTGTCTAGCCCGTACTGCTGGGCGAGAACCGCCATGGTCTCGTTCTCGTCAATGTAGCCCAGCTCCTTCAATGCGTCCATGATGTCCAGTTTGCCGCTGGAACCGGCCACCTTCTCCCAGCCCTCGTCTATCTGGGCTTGGTCGAGTATGCCGTGGTCGCAAAGCAACTCGAGTATGTAGTCTACATTCTGAGCCATGAAAAAACTCCTTAACATTTGCTAAGAAAAGCTTAGCAGCAAGCCTCATGCCAAGCCCGGATGGCGGTGCATTGGCGCAGTCGCGACCTTTAATATAGCTCCATTGCCGAAAAAAAGAAGAGTGAAATGTGAAAATAATTATTGACAAATCTCATCAGAAGCCTAATTTACCAGCCCGGAAGGGTTTTAGGCCAGCTTAGCTCAGTGGTAGAGCTACGGTTTTGTAAACCGTCGGTCCTCGGTTCGAATCCGAGAGCTGGCTCCATACTGTTTCCTTGCATATGTGATTTTTTCGCATCGCAGTCAGCTTTCGATTTGCCAAAATTGATATGCCGGAGTCTCGTAGGGATGAGCATCGTTCAGCGCGGCGATGACTTTCCGTATAAGAGTTGCCTCGCATACCATCTCGACCTTTATTTCCTCAACGGCCTCAGTACTTCCTGCTTCACCGATGTATGGCCTGCTGCCCTCGCATGGCCGGAACTGGCCGGTCCCTGCGGTCTGCCAGCAGCAGCAGTCGTAATTCCCGATCCTTCCAGCTCCTGCGGCGAATACAGCCTCCTTGACCGCTTGGCATTGGGTTTCGGGGACATAAAACTCCAGCTTTACAAGCACTTGGTTCTTCATTGACCCCTTTTAAGGACCTCCTTCCAAGGCCTTTTATAGAAGTTCTTATCCGACAGCAGGCAATTGTAGCGTATCATATGCCAGAAGGCGGCGATCCCGTCCTTCCAGGTGATTTTCTTGCCCTCACCATATGAACGGCCAAAATAGCTTATCGGCACCTCGTATATCTCCAGCTCGCGCGCTCGCGCTATCTTGGCTGTCAGCTCGACCTCTATCCCGAAACGGTTGGTCTCCAGGTTGATGTTATGGATCACCTCTCTCCTGAAGGCCTTGTAGCAGGTCTCCATGTCGGTCAGCCAGATATCCGTAAGCCAGTTGGAGAATGTCGTGAGGATCTTGTTGCCCAGCCGATGCCTGTACCTGACAACCCTTCTGGAGCCTACCTGGAAACGTGATCCGTAGACGACATCAGCCCTGCCTGATATTATCGGCTGGACGACGGCCTCGTAGTCGTCTGGTGAATACTCATTGTCGGCATCCTGGATCATCACGATCGGCGCAGACGCCTCGTCAAACCCTCTTCTGATGGCGGCTCCCTTGCCCTTGTTTACGTCCTGCGCCAGAAGTTTGATTCTGCCCTTCGAGATTTTCCCACCTGCGTATTTAGCGATCACCTTCCTGGAGTTGTCGGTGGATCCGTCGTCCACCACGATTATCTCGGCAACCTCCGGCCTGGCTAGGACCGTGTCAAGAATGGAGGTGACAGTCTTCTCCTCGTTATACACAGGGATGACCACAGAAAGGATTCTTTTGCTTTTCAAAGTACGGACCTCATGCTTTAACGCTGGACCCTGCGGTATACGCCTGCCCACCACATGTGTACTTTACCTTTCAAGTCTCCGCCTGCAACTTCCGAAACGAAAAAATAGAGGGAAAATTTGCCTGTCGTGTTGAACATCGCTTTACATTTTTATGCTCTGAGTTAATGTAGTGCCTGTTGCATGACTGTTCCGGTAGCTCAGAGGATAGAGCAACTGACTTCTAATCAGTAGGCCGAAGGTTCGATCCCTTCCCGGAACGCCATTCCCGTTTTTTAACCACGCAGAGGATGTTGGCTGATGTTCGAGAATCTAACAGACAGGCTTCTGGAGAGTTTCAGGCGGCTTCGCGGCCAGGCGAGGCTTACGGAGGGTAACATCTCGGATACTCTACGCGAAATACGCACTGCGCTCCTGGATGCCGACGTCAACCATGAGATCGTCAAGGATTTCGTCAGGGAGATCCGCGAGGATTGCCTTGGTGCCGATGTTGTCAGGAGCGTAAGCCCCGGGCAGCAGCTTGTAAAGATAGTGCACGACCGTTTGGTCACCCTGATGGGAGACGAGGCTGTACCGCTGGACCTCTCCGCAAACCCCTCTGTGATATTGATGACAGGGCTCCACGGCAGCGGGAAGACCACGACATGCGCAAAGCTGGCCTATAGCCTCAAGAGGCAGGGTGAAAGATGCATGATGGTTGCGGGGGATATCTATCGTCCTGCGGCGATTGACCAGCTTGAGATACTGGGGCGCGAGATAGATGTCCCGGTGCTCTCAGACAGGGGGATATCTAGAGTTTCTGATCTGGCGGCGAGGGCGGTATTGGAGGCGAGAGGGCAGGGGATCAAGGTGGTGATAGTTGACACCGCCGGCAGGCTCCAGATAGACAAGGGCATGGTTATGGAGCTTGTTGAACTCAAGAATTCCGTGAATCCGACCGAGATATTCCTTGTCTCGGATGCCGGTCTAGGCCAGGAGGCTGTTTCGGTAGCTGGAAGTTTTCATGATGCATTGGGCATCACGGGGGTTATCCTCACGAAGATGGACGGTGATGCCAGAGGCGGCGCGGCTCTTTCGATCCGCAAGGCTACGGGCGCGCCGGTAAAGTTCATCGGGCAGGGGGAGAAAATACAGGATCTCGACGTTTTCCATCCCGAGAGGATAGCCTCGAGAATCCTGGGCATGGGCGATGTCGTCAGCCTCGTGGAGAAGGCCTCGGAGGATTACGACGAGGAGCAGGCCGAGAAGATGGCCGAGAAGCTCCGCAAGAGCAGTTTCGACCTTGAGGATTTCCTCCAGCAGTTGAAATTGATGAAAGGCATGGGGGGCATGGGAGAGATACTCAAGATGCTCCCTGGAGGTTCCCAGCTTTCGAATATGCCTGAGGCAGACGATCAGGGAATGGTGAGGATGGAGGCAATGATTCTCTCTATGACCCCGGAGGAAAGGAAAAATCCGGATGTCATCGATATCTCCCGAAGGAAACGTATATCAAGAGGCAGCGGTGTCGCAGACGAGCAGGTCGGGGCACTGATTAAGAGCTTCTGCATGATGCGTAAGATGATGAAGAAAAGGGGGATGCTGTCGCGTATGGCTGGAAGCCTGTTTGGCGGCGGACTCGGAATGCCTGGCATCGGGGCAGGCTTGCCTGGGATGGGTGGAGGGATGGGCTTGCCTCCCATGGGCATGGGCGCGGTGCCATCCTTCGGCGGCGGCTCTAACTACACTCCCGGGAAGAAAAAACGCAAGAAGAAAAGGCGTTGAGCTAAAGGAGATCCGGGCTGGTGAATGATCTCAGGACCTGCCCGAAATTCCCGGCCTTCTTTGCGGACTCGATGCGGTTGACGTTTATGGCCGTCTCGAACCGGAGGCTGTGCCCGTGCGTGCATGCGTGGTATGACAGCGCGACCGCCAGATGTGTCTTGCCCAGTCCCGGGGGGCCGAGGAAGATCGCGTTTGCATGGCTCCCGATGAAGTCCAGGCCGAAGAGATGAAGGACAAGGTCCCGGTTGATCTCTTGCGGGTGGTCCCAGCGGAACTGTTCAACCTAAATAAAGCAGTTGCCGCAGTGTGCCGTGGCTCTATTCTTATATGGAAACCAATTGTCGAGCTGAAACAGAGCATAGACTTCATCCGGTCGGCAAGCGGCAATCGGAGCTGTAGAGCCTGAGAGTCTGTTTGTACGTCGAGTCCGTCATCCCTATGTTCTCTTGCGCGAAAAAGTTTGATGTCGTAGGTTTGAACCAAAGAACTGCTAGATGAAGATCGGGATGTCCTTGAAGTCCGCAGGCGGGGAGACGGTGGCGCGTATGAACTTGCCGAAGCTTTCGCGGGTCTTCGCGGAGAGCAGCTCCTGCATGTCCTCAGCGGCTTTCTCGCATACCATCATCGGAAGCAACGACACGAGCATGTCTGCCCCGGAGAACTCGGCGCATATCTGGTATCTGTTGCAATCCTTGCGTGGCATGCCGGTGAAGACGCAGGTGTCTAGCCAGGGCGCGATGTTGTTGTCAAAGCCCTCAATGAGCTGCATTCTCGGCTCGATGTCGAGGTGCTGCATCATGTAGGACCCGATTCGCAGCATTGACTCGAACGACAGCTCCGTCTGCATGGTGTCGCGGCAATTCGAGCACATGGCGTACTCGAAGATCACCTCCTTGCCCTGGAAGAGCTTCTCGATGAAGTATGATGTCCCAGGCTCGAGCAGGGGGGCGTTGCAGGAGCTGCAGCTCCTGAACGGCCCTTCATGCTCGAACGAATGGAATATCCTGGGCACCGGGATGGAAAGCTCGGCCTGGCTTCTGAAATGTTCCATCATGGCTCAGCTCACCAGGATGCCCTTGTAGTCCTTCCCGGGGGGGATCATCGGCAGGACATGATCCTGGTACTCGACATGGACATCCAGCAAATACGCGCCCTTTGACTTGAGCATCCTTTCGATCGCAGGCTTGATGTCCTTCTTGTCGTAGACTTCCTCGCCAGGTATCAGGTAGCCCTTCGCGATGGTGACGAAGTCGGGGTATGGCCTGCCGCCGCGTTTGTTCTTCAAAACGGTGTTGCCCCTCTCGCTGCCGTAGAAGCGGTCCTCCCACTGCGCGACCATGCCCAGGTGCTGGTTGTTGAGTATGACAATCTTGACGTCAATGTCCTCGGTATGGATTGTGCCGAGCTCCTGGATGTTCATCTGCGCGCTGCCGTCGCCGTCAATGTTTATGACGGTACTGTCGGGCAGGGCGACCTTTGCGCCCATCGCGGATGGCAGGCCGAAGCCCATTGTACCCAGACCGCCGGAAGTCAGCAACTGCCGTGCATGTGAGTAGTCGTAGAACTGGCTGGACCACATCTGGTGCTGGCCGACACCGGGGACGATGACCGCCTCGCCACGGGTCTGGCGGTATATCTCCGAGACGACCTCCTGCGGCAGGATGTTATTGCTCTTCTTGTCGTATGACAGCGGGAAATCCTTTTTCCAGGCCTTGAGTTGCTTGAACCATGCGGAGTATGGCTTTTTAATCGGCTCGGCGTTCAGCGCGTCGAGGATGTCCTTGACATTCCCCTCGACTGCGATGTCGGCGTGCTTGTTCTTGTTGAACTCCGAGCGGTCAATGTCAACGTGGATGATCTTCGCGCCGGGGGCGAAGGTGGCAGTCGGCCCCGTGACACGGTCGTCGAAACGGGCTCCCAGCGTGATCAGCAGGTCGCACTCGTTAACGGCGTTGTTGGCATAGACCGTGCCGTGCATCCCGGGCCATTTGTATGACAGCGGGTGGGTCTCCGGGAATCCGCCGATACCCATCAGCGTGGTGACGACCGGCAGGTTGTATCCTTCGGCGAACTTCTTCAAGGCCCCGGCGGCGCCAGAGGTGATTATGCCCCCGCCTGCCATGATGCAGGGCTTCGAGCATGTCCTTATCGCCGCGCGGATGGCCTCGATGTCGCCCTTGCGGACGGTATGGTCGGCCTTGTAGTCCCGGGCGTTTGTCTGCTTCGGGAAAACTGGGACGCAGATTGACTGCTGGACGTTTTTCGGGATGTCAATGACGACCGGCCCGGGGCGCCCGCTGTTGGCCAGACGGAAGGCCTCGTCGAAGACAGCAGGAATATCCTCGACATTCAAGACCAGGTAGCTGTGCTTGACTATCGGCCTGGTGATCCCGATGATGTCGGTCTCCTGGAAGGCGGTCTTGCCTATGAGGAAAGACGGGACCTGACCGGTGATGGCGACCAGCGGGATGGAGTCCATGTATGCGTCGGCGATGCCGGTTATCAGGTTCGTGGCTCCCGGGCCGCTGGTTGCCATGACAACCCCGGTCTTCCCGGTGGCTCTGGCCATGCCTGCGGCGGCGAACGCGCCGCCCTGCTCATTCCTGGGCAGGATTACTCTCAAACCCGAGTTGCGCAAGGACTGGTGCAGCTCCATTGACGCGCCTCCGGGATAGGCGAATATTGTCTCGACTCCGGCGTTCTTCAGGCACTGGACAAAAATGTCAGCCCCTTTCATCGCTTTCTCTTTCATATCATTTCCTTAAACTAATTTTATCGTGTTGCTCTCTCTGTGAAAATCCATGTACAAAAAAAGCCGAAGCTGATGTTGCAGCAATCGGCGTTGTTCCCGGCGATGGACACTGGATACGGGTCTTAAGCAAGATACGACGACCCGGTGGCATCCACCGCCGGGCTAAGTACAAGAACCTGTATTCTCTTTGTCTCGCTCATCTCTTTACCTTCATTGAAAAACACTCTAACCTAACTGCTCGAAGCGAGTTTTCAAGCGCCGAAAAGAAAAAAAATGACGCATGGGCTCTAGGGAGTCAGTTTCAAAGATCATGTTTTGGGGAAATGGCATGCCACCAGACGGGAGTCGTCGCCTTTCGACTCGAGCGCGGGGCAGGTTTTACTGCATATGGCCTGGGCGATGGGGCATCTCGGGTGGAAGTGGCATCCCTGAGGCGGGGAAATGGGCGATGGCACGTCGCCCTCAAGTATGATCCTCTTGCGTTTCATTTGCGGGTCGAGCGTAGGGACGGAGGATAGCAGGGCCTTGGTGTAGGGGTGCGCAGGCTTCGAGCATATCTTGGCGCTGGGCCCTGACTCGACTATCCTGCCGAGGTACATGACAAGGATTCTCGAGCTGACATGCTCGACCACGGCCAGGTCGTGCGCGATGAAGAGGAAACTTATGCCGGTCTTTTTCTGGATGTCTATCAGCAGGTTGATGATCTGGGCCTGGACGCTGACATCCAGCGCGGAGACCGGCTCGTCTGCGATGATGATTTTCGGCTCGACCGCGAGAGCCCTGGCGATGCCTATCCTCTGCCTCTGGCCGCCGCTGAACTGGTGCGGGTAGCGTTTGAGCTGCTCCTCGCGCAGACCGACAAGCCACATCAACTCGCACATCCTCTCGTAACGCCGACCCATGTCAAACCCAGTGTGTATCTGCAGAACCTCGTCCAAGGCGTTGAGCACGCTCATCCTGGGGTTCAACGACCCGTAGGGATCCTGGAAGATCATCTGGAACTTCGAGCGTGCATTTCTGAGCTCTGCGCCCTTTATGGCAGATATGTCCTGCCCGTCGAGCAGCACCTGCCCGGCGGTGGGTTTCTCCAGCCTGACGATGGTCCTGCCAAGTGTACTCTTGCCGCAGCCGCTCTCCCCAACCAGCCCGACTGTCTCAGAAGCTTCAACAGACAAAGACACACCGTCAACCGCCTTGATATACCGTGTCTTCGAGAACCACGATGACTTTACAGGGAACCAAGTCTGCAGGTCTTTCACTTCGAGCAATGGCATCTTGAGTAGTGTCCTTTTGATATCTCTCTCCAATCCGGCACGGCGGTGGAGCATAGTTTCAGCAACTCGGGGTCGGTATCGGGATTCGAGGTGTCGGCCACAGTACAACGGCCGAAGAAGCGGCAGCCCTTCGGGAAGTCGGCTGGCGAAGGGACGATGCCCGGGATGGTTGCGAGCTTCTCGTCCTGGCGCCCCAGCTTCGGGACCGCAGACAGCAGCGCACGGGTGTAGGGGTGCAAGGGCGACTCAAGGATCTCCGCCGTGTCGGCAGCCTCAACAGCATGCCCCGCATACATCACAACCATCTTCTCCGCAAAGTCAGAGACTATCCCAAGATTGTGCGTGACAAGAATGATTGACATGTTTGAACTCTCGCGAAGTCCGCGCAAAAGATCCAATATCTGGGCCTGTATCGTGACATCAAGCGCTGTGGTGGGCTCGTCGGCGACCAAGATATCCGGCTCTTTGGCCAGTGCCATGGCGATCATCACGCGCTGCTGCATCCCCCCGCTGAGCTCATGGGGATATGCGCGCATCCTCTTCTCCGGCTCGGGTATACCCACCTGACGCAGAAGCTCGACTACCCTCGCTGTGATCCCCGAATCCTCGCAGGTGCCGGCAACCACGAGCGCCTCGGCTATCTGGTCGCCCACCCTGAACACCGGGTTCAGCGACACCGAGGGCTCCTGAAAGATATAGCTTATGTCGTGCCTGCGAATTTCGCGAAGTTGTTTCTTCGTGGCATCGAGGACGGATTGGCCGTTGACAGTGATTGTCCCGGAGGTGTATCTTGCCGGCGGCTCGGGCAAAAGCCTGGCCAGCGACAGGCAGGTGACGCTCTTGCCGCAGCCGCTCTCGCCCACCAGAGCAAGTATCTGCCCCTTCTCAAGATCGAAGGACAGATCCGACACCGCCGGGAGCCAGGCACCCTCAACCTGAAACTCAACCGACAGGTTCTTTACCTCTAATATACTCATCAGTCAACCTATCTAGCTTACTAATCATCCCATCATTGAACAGAATCGCCAACCACGACATCCCGGACGCTGAGCACAGCGTCCCCCGTTGTTGCCCCGCAGCCATATCGCGGTTCTCAATGGGCGAGTTTGACCGTCGCCAGACGATTCAGGCTTACGCCCGCTCAGTTCTTATTTGAATATCCTGTAGACTTCCGGCTTTCTTTTCATCAATGCAAGGTAGACCCCGGAGAAGTCTTTTTCAAAGAGGATTTCGTGCGAATCCCGCAAAAGTGTAGGCACCTGAGAGAACAGGTAGTTGGAGTTGGGCGGGTCCACCCCTATCATCCATACGCGTTCGGTCTCCTTGCAACGTGCGATGATCGAGTCGTAATAATCATAGAAGTCCATCTCCCGTGAATAGGTCATGTTGAATACCGGGATCCTGCCGTAGAGCAGATCCTCCTCAGGGATGCCTTCCCAAGGAGGTTGAGTCGCTGGCGGTGTATTGACAAACTGTGGCATGAAGTAGAAACTCTTGAGCGGAGCCTTTACGTACTCCCTTATTATCCGCGAGTCAGTCTCTGGCAGCCAGTTCTCCTTCACGAATCCCGAGCGCATGACGATGATGTCACCCTCGGAGAGCTTCTCGTTGAGGGTCTCAATCGCCCCCCTCCAGTCGTGGGGTATCCTGTAGGAAAACCTGCCTTCACGCTTGAATGCCGGCACACTTACACCGCCTATGTAGGCGAAGACTATAAACGAAGCGAGGAAGGCGGCAAGATGGATGCTTCGGATCTTCGATATCAGCACCGCAGGGATGAGGTAGAAGGGGATGAGCGAGAGCAACATGTATCTCGCGTCTATGAAGGACGAGCCGAGGGCCTGCGTGGCGATATAGGCGCATGCCGGGGGCGCGGCGAACCACAGGATCAGAAACACAAGCCTCCTGTCAGGATTGAACCTGGATGATTTCCTTTCGCCGTCCTCGCGGGCCTCCCTGCGCACCTGCAGCCACTCCCAGGCCGCCATCAAGGCGAACACCACCGCAAACATCGAGACAATCCTCCAGTTGAAAAGAGTGGAGAACATCATGATGGTGTCGTATATCCCCCCGTGCCGCAGCCAGTTCCACTTCGAGGATTGCGTCAGCACAGGATACAGATGGACCAGCCCGGGAATCATCAGCATCGCAATTGCCGCCTGGGAGATTATCCACGATGATATCCACGGCCGCATGGGCGGCATGCTCCCGCCACGGTCGGAATTCAGAGCATAAATATGCTTCAAAAACAGGCACAGCACCCAGAGGTTCTGAAACAACAGCAACGACCCGAATATGTAGTTGGTGTAGCAGAGCAAGGATGTGAAGACAACGTATGCCGCGAACTTCCCAAACGACGGCCTCGTCAGTATCTTGACAAAGTATATCTGCGACGCGATAGCGAATGCCAACGCCAGTGAGTATGGCCTGGCCTCCTGCGCGTAGTACACCTGGTTGATGTCCGCGGCGCAGAGTAAGGCGGCAAAGGCCGCAGGAAGCGAGATCCCACGACTTCCAGCCGCCGGCTCACCGGAGCCGGCGCTTCCCGATCCCCAGTCTATCACTACAACGCAGAGCTTGTACACCAGCAACACACACACCACCGACGATATCAGCGCGATAACCCTCAGCGAGTATTCATTGTGGGGCAAAAACCTGAGCACAAACGACTGTAGCACATAGAAGAACGGCGACTGCCCCTGCGTCGGCGCGCTGCGCGCAAGGCATTCGGACACCGAACCGGTGTTGGATATCCAATACGTCGCGAACTCGTCAGTCCACAACGACGACACACGCCTCTCCGCAAGACGGAAAAACAAGGCCAGAAAAACCAGCCCCGCACACCCCAATATCTTCAAAAGTCCCGCCCGCATGCGAGGCTCCAAATGAATATCCAATACACAACTCCAACACACCCAATATCCAAATCCCAAATAACACCACTACAGCGAATCGCCGGGATCAGAATTGCCAAACCCGAAACATAAACCAATTCACCACAAAATCAAGGGTGATGAAGGGGAATACCCCCTATTCATGCACGTAAGCCCATTTCCCAATCCTCTCAAGAGAGCCTCCGTATCCTCTCTCAGGGTAGTTCTGCAACGGGATGGGAAATAGGCAATACCAACGGACATTGATTGCTCGCGAGTTTTGGAGTACAGGCTTTAGCCTGAGTCTTTACGAAAACTAAAAAGTGAGAACCAATCG
>CAZANS010000017.1:0-18309 GCA_964486565.1 uncultured Victivallales bacterium | reverse complement strand
GTATGGCTCGCGCACCAGCAGACGATGGACCGCAAGGTCGCGCTGAAGCTGCTCTCGCGGGAGTTCACCATGGACTCGCAGTTCGTTGACCGTTTTCTCAAGGAGGTAAGGGTGTCGGCAAAGCTCGAGCACCCTAACATCATCACCGCCTTTGACGCCGGGCACGACAAGGACATCTACTACCTAGCCATATCCTATGTCGAGGGCACCGACCTGGACCAGCGTCTGGCCGAGCTGGGTGTAATACCCGAGAAGGAGGCCCTGAAGATAACCTCCGAGATATGCTCCGCGCTGTGCTACGCATGGAACGACTTCAAGCTGCTGCACCGCGACATCAAGCCGTCGAACATAATGATTGACCGCAAGAACAGCGCCAAGCTCATGGACATGGGGATTTCCAAGATGGCCAACGAGGAGGTGCAGCTCACGATGACGGGCACCGTGATAGGCACCCCCTACTACATGAGCCCCGAGCAAGGTATGGGCGAGAGGGACATAGACTGCAGGTCCGACATCTATTCTCTCGGCGCGACGCTCTACCATCTTGTCACAGGCTCGCTTCCCTTCGAGGCGACCACCGCAGTGGGCATAATCTCCAAGCATATCACCGAGCCGCTCCCACCACCGCAGAACGCCAACCCGAACCTTTCAGACGCCTGCGCCGCATTGCTGGAGATAACGATGGCAAAACGCCCCGAAGACAGGCAGCAGACATGGGAGGAGGTGATCGAGGACATAAGGCTTGTCATGGCGGGCAAGATGCCCTCATCGAAGCGCCGTCCAGGCCCGGGGGACTCGGTGGTGATGCGCGCTGTGGAAGACAAGGATATACCCGGCAATGCCAAGCCCACTGTCTTCATGCCCGAGCCGGACGAGCCGACGGCCGTCGCTTCCGCCACACAAACCGCCCCGCCCGTACAGCCCACCCAGCCGCCAGCTAAAAAAAAACCTGCCTTTATAATTGCAGCCCTAAGCATGGCAGCAGTGCTGGCGATTGTCGGCGCAGGAATTTTCATCTTCCGTGAAAAGCCCGAGGTGCATGAACAAAGTATTTTTGAAAACGACATTCCGGATGCCCCCCCCAAGGTGTCGGAGCAAAAACCGGACTTCCCGCGCGAGGTTCCCGAACCGAAAGAGCCGCCGCCCGAGATAAAGACCAATCAGTTCCTCGAAATGTGGAATCTGGCCTCCAGCTATGCGAAGGATAATCCGGACAACTTCGACACCGCCATAAAGAATTACGAGGAGATCAGCCGTTCTGCTTCAGGCACGAAATACAAGATGATGGCGAACATCGAGATAGACAAGCTCAAGAATGCAAAGACCAGAGCAGTGGCGGAGATTATCTCATCCCTCGACAAAAAGGCCGATACTCACAAGGGCAACCATGACTACATTTCAGCCGCCGCTGTCTATGAGAGCTATGACGGGAAACTTGCCACTGAGACTCTGGATGAGAGGGAAAAACTCGCAGAAAACGCCAGGAGGGAGGCCAAAAGGGTCGCAGAGCAGAAAAAAATCGAGCTGGAAAACAAAGTCCGCGAACTTCGCAAAAGAATATCCGCCACGATGGATATGGTCGTCGAGGGCAAGATGAAGGAGGCATATTCCGCACTTGAGGATGCCGGCAACTCACACAAGATCCCCGCCGATATCAGCAAGCCCCTTATGCAGATCATGACAATCAGCAGAAGAGTCGCCGAAAACTTCGATAAAGAAAAGGGCAACAAAGTCGTAATACATACTTCCGAAGGCCCCGTCGAGGCCGTCGTAAAGGGTGTCTCCGGCGCAAGCGTGAACATCGAGGAGAAGACAGAAAAAGTGACAGCACAGAAAAGAATACACTTTTCAAGGCTCACCGAGGAAGAGATCATCCAACGTGCGGAACTTTCCCCCCAGGCATCCATGATTTACAGGTCACTGCTGATGGCGAAGGCGGGAAACCTGCAAGGAGCGAAAGTCGCTGCAGACAAAGCCCAGGGCGACCTCGGTGCCATCTTCAGGGAGGCTCTGGCAAAGAAATACCCGGACTCTGACACTAAGGTTGCCGACACCTCACCGGTCCGCCCCACAAACCCGAAAGACGAGCCGAGAGACGGGGACAGAAAACGACCGGGAAAGCATGAGCCATCCGACACGGAAGGCCATGGAGGAGATATCATGGCCGGCCGACGGCCGACGGGACGAGGCGAGTCCAACCCCAAGTTTGACGCATTCCAGCAGGAGCTGAAGAAGGTCAACCCGGCATTCAAGGCCGATGCCGACATACTCGGCCAGCACGGGCGGATCGAGGAGATATATTTCACAGAAGGCAGCTCGGTAAACGCCGAAATGCTAAAAATTATCGCCGAACTCCCGGATCTGAAGAAACTCACCCTCGCCAGGACAAGCGTGTCAGACCTGTCAAAACTCTCAAAGGCAAGACTCGAGCACCTGTCAGTCGGAGGTTGCAGAAATATCAAAAGCATCGAGCCTCTGGAAGGAATGGAATCTCTGCGGGAACTATACCTCCAGATGACTCAGGTCCAGGATATCTCCCCAACCAAAGGCATGCAGCTCGAGGCACTCGACATCTCCAGCACCCGTGTGGACGATATCAGTGCGCTGGAAAACATGCCGCTCACAGAACTACACATGATGGGACTGCAAATCAGAGATTACTCAGTCCTGAAGACCCTCACAAAGCTCAAGCGACTGCATCCCGACTTCCTTTGGAGCCATATCCCCGGCAAGAGCGGCGAGTACAGGCAGCCGCGCACGCCTCCGCCCGGAGAAAGAGAGAGGCCAAGAAGAGATTTCTGATCCTCCAGAGCCAATTTCAAAACAACACACGACTGCCTACATTGACCCTTTGTGAAAATAGTCCGAAAAATTTCCCGCGACCCCTGTTGCATTTTCCTCTATCCCCGTTATGTTGCCCGATATTGAGGCAGAATTATGGTCGTCCCGGAATCCGGGGTTCGAAGTTGAAAAATGAGAATTGCAGGGGAGTGTGATGAAAAAATACACACAAGATCATGAATGGGTTGAAATTGAAGGCGACATCGCCACAGTGGGCATAACGGAGCATGCCGCCAAGGAGCTTGGCGACCTGACTTTCATCGAGCTTCCAGACAAGGGTTTGGATGTTATCGTCGGGGACAAGCTTGCCACTGTCGAGTCCGTCAAGGCGGCATCGGATGTGTACGCCCCGATCAGCGGCACCGTGAAGGTGTCCAACCGCGAGCTTGACGACGCCCCCGGGCTGATGAACTCCTCAGCCGAGCAGGAGGGATGGATCTGCAAGATCGAGAATTTCGATGTCGTCGAGATCGAGGACCTGATGACCGCGAACCAGTATGCGGAGTTCCTTGCCAAGGCTAAGTGATGCCATACATTGCCAACACCGATTCCGACAGGGCGGAGATGCTCAGGACTGTCGGTTGCAACTCAATGGAAGAGCTGTGGAGAAACGCCGGGATTGACGAGCCCGCGCCCGAGCTGGACGACATCCCTGCGGGGCTTTCCGAATTCGAGGTCACAAGCTATCTATCCAGGCTTTCCGGGCAAAACGCCACTGGGCTGGTGAACTTCCTCGGATGCGGATACTACGACCATATCATCCCGGCGGCCGTCCCGGAGATAAGCTCAAGGTCAGAGTTCTACACCGCCTACACTCCATATCAGCCCGAGGCCTCCCAAGGGACCCTGCAGGCCATCTACGAGTACCAGTCGGCGATGTGCCGCCTGACCGGCATGCCTGCGGCGAATGCCTCGATGTACGATGGCGGCACGGCGTTGTTCGAGGCGATGATGCTTGCGGTGCGGGCGACCCGCAGAAGGAAGGCCGTCATCTCGGGAGCAGTATCGCCAATATTCAGGGAGATGATACGCTGCTATAGCTCCAACCTGAATATAGAGTTGAAGGAGGTACCGTCGGGGGACTTCTGCTCCGACCTGAAGGCCTTGACCGCCGCCGTGGACGAAGACACCGCTTGCGTCCTTCTGCAGTATCCGGATGCATTCGGCACCGTCGAGGATTTGTCCGGGCTCGTCGGGCATGTGCACTCTAAAAAGGCGCTCGCCATCTGCTCGACCTACCCGATCGCACTCGCAATCCTTAAAACCCCCGGCGAGATGGGGTTCGATATCGTCACGGGCGAGGGACAGAGCCTGGGGATGCCCCTGAATTTCGGCGGCCCCTATCTGGGCTTCATGGCGGTTCAGCTCCATTTGCTTCGGAAGATGCCCGGGAGGATAGTCGGGAAAACATGTGATGCCACCGGGAGGGAGGGGTTCGTGCTGACGTTGCAGGCCCGTGAGCAGCACATACGCCGCGCCGGCGCGATGTCGAACATCTGCTCGAACGAGAACCTTTGCGCGCTGTCCGCGCTGGCATATCTTTCGTGTGTCGGCAAGGAAGGTCTTGTCGAGGTCGCCGAGCTGTGCGCAGCCAAGGCCGCGTTCGCCAGGGAGGAGCTTCTCAAAACCGGGAAGGTCAAGGCTCCCGATGACCAGCAGTTCTTCAACGAGTTCGTCGTCGAGCTTCCCTCGGACGCCTCGGAGGTCGCCGGCAAAATGATCGAGAAGGGATTCGCCGCCGGATTCCCGCTGGGCAGATATTACAAGGGCCGCAAAAACCAGCTCCTGGTCGCCGTTACCGAAAAAAGGACCCGCGAGGAGATCAAGTCCTTCGCCAACGCGATGGAGGCAGTGCTATGAAGCTTGTTTTCGACAAAGGCGCGCCCGGCAGAAGAGGATCCTCGCTGCCCAAGATGGATGTCCCGGGGAAATCCCGCATACCGCAGGCACTCAGACGCTCCAAAAAAGCCGAGATGCCGGAGGCCTCCGAACTTGACGTCATAAGGCATTTCCTGTTGCTCAGCAGGAAAAATTTCGGCGTGGACACCCATTTCTACCCCCTCGGATCATGCACCATGAAGTACAACCCGAAATTCCATGAGCGCATCGCGGCTCTCCAGGGATTCGCGTTGCTGCATCCGCTGCTGCCGCAGCTCAGGAGGGGCGGCGCGCTCACTCAGGGCGCACTAGAGGTGATCTACGAGACCGAAAGGCTACTAAGCAGCATTCTCGGATTCAAGCAGTTCACAATGCAGCCCCTTGCTGGCGCCCACGGCGAGCTCACGGGAGTCATGCTCATCGCGGCCTACCACAAGGCCGCCAGCGATCCCGGCAGAAAAGTCATGCTCATCCCCGACTCGGCCCACGGAACCAATCCCGCGAGCGCCGCAGTCGCAGGATTCGCCACCAAAGAGATACCCACCGACGAAAAAGGCAACACCGACATCGCGGCGCTCAAGGCCTCTCTCGACAACAGCGTCGCCGGTATCATGCTCACCTGCCCAAACACCCTCGGACTATACGACCAAAACACCAGGGAGGCGTGCAGCCTCGTGCACGAGGCCGGCGGACTCGCATACTGCGACGGCGCCAACCTCAACGCCATCATCGGGAGGATCCGGCCGGGAGACCTCGGATTCGATGTCATGCACGTCAATCTCCACAAGACTTTTTCAACCCCCCACGGCGGCGGCGGCCCCGGCGCAGGCCCGGTCGGAGTGGCAGAAAAACTAGTCCCATTCCTCCCAGTATCAAGAGTCGCAAAAAGAAGCGACGGCACATACACCCTCGAGTACAACCACGAAAACTCCGTCGGATACATCGCCCCATTCTACGGCAACTTCTCCATCATCCTCAGGACATACGCATACCTGCTGACACTCGGACGCGAGGGAATCCCAAGAATCAGCGAGAACGCAGTCCTAAGCGCAAACTATGTCAGACAAAAACTCATAAAACATTTCGACGACGCCTCCCGAGGAAGGACATGCATGCACGAGTGCGTATTCTCAGCAGCCAGGCAGGCAAAAAACAACGTCCACGCAATCGACATCGCAAAAGCCCTCATAGAAAAAGGCATACACCCCCCCACCATCTATTTCCCGCTAATAGTAAAAGAAGCCCTCATGATCGAGCCCACCGAGACCGAGTCCAAAGAGACCCTAGACAACTTCATCGAGGAAATGATCAAAATCGCGAAACTCGCAGACGAAGACCCCGAGGCATTCAAATCCTTCCCCTCCACAACCCCGGTCGGAAGACTCGACGAGACCGCGGCGGCAAGAAACCTCGACATCGCAAACCTCGGGAAACAAGAATAAGGGGCTTGGAGCGGATCACAATATTGGTGTGAATAGTGCGCAGATGTTCTCGGCGAGCTGGACGGGGATGCTTTTCCTCGACACATCCTCCATGAGAATTTCTTTGGATTCAGAGATTTCCTTGGCGAACTGGTTGCGGAGCTGCTCAACGAACTTCCCCTTCTCAACCACAAAATCCAGCTCGTAGTTCAGCTTGAAGCTCCTGACGTCGCAGTTGCTCGAGCCCATCTTTGCCCACTGCCCATCAACCAGCAGCGCCTTGGCATGCAGAAACGCGCCCTTCTTCTCGAATATCCTGACACCCGCCTCCAGCAGAGGCTTGTAAAGACTGCGGCTGGCCAGCTTTATATACCAATGGTTGTTCTTCTCGGGCACGATGATCTTTATCTCCACCCCCTTTGCCGCGCTCGCGCAGAGAAGCTTGCAGAACGCCTTGTCTGGGACAAAGTACGGCGTCATAAGCTGCACATCCCTCTTTGCCGTCATGACCGCTGTTGTGTAGACCTTGTCAACCGCCTCATATTCATGTCCCGGCCCGGATGCGACAACCCATATCACAGATTCCCCCTGGATCGTAAGAGCGGGAAAATACTCGTCCTTGAGCAGGGAGGAGGGAGCCATCCTCGTCACATAGTGCCAGTCCCTTAGGAAGGAGAACTGCAGCTCGCCGACGACCGGCCCGCGGACCCGGCAGTGAAGATCGTGGATATAGCGGTCCTTCCCGGCTGTCCTCTCGATATTGTCGCCGCTGATGTTTATCCCGCCTATGAAGGCCTCCTTGCCGTCTACCACCAACAGCTTGCGATGGTTGCGCAACTGTATGCTCCATGGCCGGAACTGCATGAAAGGCCTCACCTCGAAGTGCTTGCTGCTACTCACGATGTTCGGGAAGAAGAACGTCATGAAGGACCGCATGCTCCCAAAACGGTCGTATAGCACCTTCACCTCCACGCCCTTGTCGGCCTTTTCCCTGAGAAGGGTGAAAAGGGTCTTGCCGAACTTGTCGTTCATTATTATGTAGGACTGGAGATGCACGCTGCTTTTCGCCTTTCGGATGGCCGACAGCATCTCCGGATACGCCTGTGTACCGTCGAGAAGAAGCTCTGCCTGGTTGCCGATAAGCGGGATCGTGTCCGGAAGAAGCCGGTCGAGCATCTTGCAGTATTCAGGATATGCCTCTCCGCCCGTGACGAAATAGTTGTACCTGCTTTGCCTGCGGGCATATTTAGACAATGTCCTGCTGGCGCTTCCTGTATCTTTCTTGGCATCCGCGCCGGGAGCCGTCCTTTTCGCAAGCTCATCACGGATCGAATCGTTCGCCGACTGTATGTTCAGGCCGCGTGTCTTTATCCTGTTTATCCCGAAGAAAAGGTACACCAACAGTCCGACAATAGGGGTGAAGAAGATCATCAGCAGCCACATCACCGCGCTGACAGGCTCGTCGTGCTTGTTGAGTATAATATGCACCGCGGTGACGATGTTCACGGCCAGCACCACGAAGGTGAAGTACGAGATGTACATGTAGTCCGGGCGTATGACAACTGTGCTGTCCATGCTTTCTTCCTTTATCCGCCTATAAACTATTGCAAAAGTGCCGACGGAATGCCAATCCTATGAAAATCTATGTGCCCAATGCCGCGCGCAGCGCCTCCAGCATCACGCCTTCCGGTGGTCTCTGCCCGATCCATATCTCGAAGGACTTCTCGCCCTGCTTTGCCAGCATGCGCTCGCCGCCGGCAAGACGGCAGCCCCTTCTCGCCGCAGCCGACAGAAAGGCGGTCTTCCTGTAGATCGTGTCGAACATGCATATCCCCGGGCGCATAAGGGCCTCGTCCAGCGGCGAAGGGTCGCCGCCCTTCAAACCCAGCGAGGTGGCCTGCACCACGACGTCCGTCGAGTCCATCAGTTTGCCCACTCCGACCTTGTCGGCCGCGTCGGCGAAATCCACATCCGCGCTAGGGAAATGTCGGCTCAGGAAACCCACCAGCTCCCTTGCTTTCCCGACCGTGCGGTTGACTATGCGTACCCCGCCGCAGCCGGTTCTCAGGAGATAATATGCGGCCGCATGGACTGTGCCGCCGCAACCGAGGAACAAGACTTTTTTCCCACGCAGATCCAGTTCGAACTCCTCCTCCAGCGCGGAGGCAAGGCCGTACCCGTCGGTCGAGTCCCCGTAAAGCTTCCAGCCTATTTTTATGACGGTGTTCACACTGCCGGTCTCATGGCATTCTGCGGAAATCTCGTCCAAGAACGGTATCACATTCTCCTTGTGGGGCACCGTGACGTTGAACCCGTCGAGAGTGCCACGCGATGTCTCGACAAACTCCGCAAGGTTCTCCGCCTTCACATGGACTGCAGAGTATTCCGCATTTAGCCCGAGCGCAGCAAAGGCGGCGTTCTGCATCGCCGGGGACTTCGAGTGCCCCACCGGGTCCCCGATCACCGCATAACGTCTTTTCTTTCCATTCTTCAAAACCAAATCCTCTTCCAAAAACAGCCTCTCGGCCAACACTGCATGCGCCTGGGCATCCCTGTGCCTAATCTACATTACAAAGCACCAACTGCAAAGCCCCGACAGGACACATCTAGGATTTTCCACCGCGCCTCCCTGCTCCAAGAAACATCCTCTCAAACGTCAGACGAGTATGAAGCCGCGAAATTCGCAGATTGTCCGCGAATGTACGGAAATGCGAGATTCGCAACCCTTTCTCAGGGTAGTGGACCGAGATGTTGACGTTTTTCACATCCATTCCCATCCATATGCCCCTAACGAGTATCTCTGTCTCGAAGTCGTAATGCCGCGAGAGGCATCCGAGGTTTCTGATCAGCTCGCCTGGATATGCCCTGAACCCGCTCTGCGAATCGTTCACCTTGCGCCCGGTCTGCCACTTGATCCAGAAATTCGAGAATTCCCTCCCAAACTTGCTTTTACCCGGCACATTCGAGCTGCCGAAGTCCCTTGTGCCCAGCACTATAGTCCTGCCCTCCGGGGAGATATGCGGCAAAAAAATCTGTATGTCCTCAGGATTGTGCTGCCCGTCGGCATCAAGCGTTATCGCATATTTGCAGCCACGGCCGGCGACATGCTTGAAGCCGGTCCTCAGGGCATGCCCCTTGCCCATGTTCCTGGAATGCGACACAACTTCCGCGCCGGTGCCCGACAACAGATCCCCCACATCGGCATCAGTCGAGCCGTCGTCAACCACCAAAACTTTTGAGCAGTTCTCCAGCGTCTTGCATACCACCTGCCTCAATGTCGCCGCATGGTTGTACACGGGGATAATCGTCCAGATATACTCGGGAGCCAATTTCATCGCGCATCCTTGGCAGGTGAATTTCCCGCCATGGCAAGAGCAGTCCTTTTAAGTGCGCAGAAGTCCGCCTCCGGGACAAGCCCGGGAAACTCTATCCCATCCGACGAATCACTCCCAGAGCGAAGCAGCAGAAAAACCGCCTCGGCACCGCCCTCGCCTCCCTCCCCCAAGCCGACAAGGGAATACCCATCCCCATCTCCATCTCCGCATGCATACCCCTTGCGAATCTCGCAACTGTCGGATACCGCGTCGAGAAGAGCTCCTAGAGGCCGTCCGGGCTCAGAGATGAATGCAAGCGGCCCGGTCAGGCCGAAGTGCACGGATGCCTCGCCCAAAGGGCTTGTTGGCAAGGTGTACAAGAACAAGTTAGCCCTACCAGCCGTACCCCCGAATTCAAGGAAATCGCGGTAATATTTCAGGTCGGACGACATGCAGCCCCCGGCCCAATTGAAGAACAAAGGTATGTCGAGCTTGTCTTTGGAAGGATAGAGCCCCGCGCCCCCGAGCGCGCAGGCCAAGGCCTCGCATACCGCACGGCTGGCGGCATCCAGCCTGCCGAGATTCTTGAACGGCTTGCGGAAAACACCCCGCCACTCCGAATCCCGAAGCACAGCGGGGATGCCTCCCGCAGCCCCATTCAGGCTCCAGCCCGCTGATACAGTGGAAAATCCATTGTCACGCATTATTTACAGCTTTGAATGTATTTATCGTAGAGTTCAAACAAAAATCCAAGCCTGCCCGTGTCCGACGAAAAAACTTTATTCCTAAGACATGCTTCACCCAGACCATGTGCATTAAAGAGGTCAAAACCCCGAAATGGAAAAGTCCGCCACCCTGAAGAATATGAACCAAGTCGCTCGACAATATAGTGAACTCGTGTTGCCTGTCGTCGTCAAGGTCGTGCAGGCGGAACCTCTCGAAGTCCGACACCAGCACGTATTTCGGCAGCTCGTAGTCCTTCAGCCCGCCGAAGTAATCCAGCGCCTGGGAGTAGGCCTTGTCAAGGCTTTTCCCCCTCGACTTGTGCTCGACAAGCAGGACACCCTTCCAGAAAAGGTCAATAAAACCATAGCCTTCGCCCAGTTTTTTTACCGGTTCCTCGAAAGTCGCGACACGCCGCCGCGGGATCCCGAACACGTTGAAGAACGCATCCCAGAAGGATTTGGCCTCCGAACGTTCCTTTGAGGTGTTTCCCCACTCCCTGGAGAACTCAACCGAACGTATCTTAATTTCATTCCAGCTTAGTGCCATACAATCTTCCTTGACCGGACAGGTCTGATGATATGAGCTTCTGTTGACCCTGCTCGGTGTAAGATACGGTATACGTCATGTGAAATCAATGCGGATTCCGCAATAATTGTTTTACTCGAGGGCCAGGCATTTATGTGCTGGGTCAAAAGTGAGGGCAGGGTGGATTTTGCGCTTGTGGTGTTGCAAGCGAGGGGTTACGCTGTACATTAAGGGGTATTTTAGTATGCTGTTTGAAGCTACAGGCACTTTGTGGAGGACATGGGAAGGACTCGAAAAAGATCTGATTCGTCACTGGATTCACAAACGACGATCCAAACCGATGCGCTTCTCGACAGCGACCGGCTGGGCAGCCTGCTGTCCGGGAAGACTCAGGAGATCACACCGAAATCAATAAAGAAAATCTTCAGCGACAGCCTGACTTCAAAACCTCACGGGAAGTACCGCCGCCCCGAGAAGATCGGCAAGGGAGGCATGAAGGAGATCCTCAAGGTCAGGGACAGGGACACCGCCCGCGACCTGGCGATGGCAGTCCTCTCCGGGAATACCGGAGCAAACGAATCCAGCATGACCCGCTTCATATACGAGGCAAGGATCACAGCAAGCCTCGAGCATCCCAACATCGTGCCTATACACGACATCGGCCTGGATGATGACAGCAAGCCATACTTCACCATGAAGCTCATCGAGGGCGAGAGCCTCGCCCATGTCCTGATGAACGTCGCTGCGGACTCGCCGGGATACAGGCAAAAATACAACCTGTTGCATTTGCTCAACATCTTCGTCAACGTGTGCAACGCCATTGACTTCGCGCACTCGAAAAATATAATACATCTGGACCTCAAGCCGGAAAACATCCAGATCGGGAGCTACGGGGAGGTCCTCGTGGTGGACTGGGGCCTTGCAAAAAACCTTGACGACCGAGATCCCGGGAATGCCCACGAGCACTCCGGCAGGCTAGAGTCCATCCGAAGAGACGACGGCAGCGCCCCCCACCACACGATGGACGGGGAGATCAAGGGTACACCCGGATTCATGGCCCCGGAGCAGGCCGCGGGGCATAACCAACTCAAGAACACACTCACCGACATCTACGCCCTCGGCGCACTGCTCTACTCCATGCTAACATTGAAGAAGCCCGTCAGTGGGACCAAGCTCGAAGAGCTGCTCGACAAGACCATGGCCGGGGACATCATACACCCGCTCAAAAGATCCCCAGAACGCAACATCCCCACCCCCCTGGCCGCCATCACATTGAAAGCAATGGCACTCAGGCAGGAGGACCGCTACCAGACCGCGGCAGAGCTTATCAAGGACATACAGAACTACACGGAGAACTATGCCACATCCGCGGAGAAGCCTAACGCAATCCACCATATCAGGATGTTTCTCAAGAGGCACCGCACCGAGTCTTTTTTCGCGCTTTGCGTCATCCTCCTGGTCGCCATGCTGGTCTGGACGTTTGTAGCATACGAGACAAAAAGATTTGCCGGCTGGGGACGCGGAAGGCCGATCTCTCCCGCATCGGAAGATGCCCTGCTCCGCGAATGGATCGCCCTCAGCGGCAAGTGGGAGGTGCGCGACAACACACTGCATGCCGTGCAGAGCAGGGGAGGAGACTCGTATATTCTTCTTTACTCCGAACCCTCCTACGGCAACATCGCTGTTGAGTTCGATGCCGAAGTCCCCAACCCGGAGGACCTGCTGCTAGGAGGGGATCTGAGCATAATTCTAGCCGCATCGGAGACAGACCCCTCGAAACGCGGCTACTTCCTCCAGGTCGGCGGCGTCGGCAACACCAGCGCGATCATACAGAAGAGAGGGGGCTTCCAGGCATCTGTGGACTTCTCGCTGCAGGCTGGAAGGAAATATACTATCAGAGCCGAGAAGGAGGGTTCACAGCTCAGGCTTTTCTGCGACGGGAGGCTGCTGCTTTCAACCAGGGACATATTTTACCTCGAGGACGGCTTCTTCGGGATATACACCTTCGGACAGGGGAAAGCCTTCAGCAACATCAGGGTCTTCACCAAGGAGCTCCCCGAGCTGGTCCCCCCGACAATCGAGGGCGACGGGTTCTACCGCGAAAGCAGAAAGCTCTCAGGCAAAGATAAACTTCTCTTTCTGGAACTTGCGAAGGAATCCTACACCAGAGTCTACAACAGCAAGCTCAGCTCCGAGATATCGTCCCAGGCACTGCTCAAGAGGGCATACGTCAACAGCGACCTGAGCAACCTCAAGGATGCTCTGCACGATGCCATACTCCTCAGCGGATACGGCGAGACCATGGATCTTTTGCTTCTCCAGGGCATGCTGTATTTCATTACCGGTCAGTTCGAGCAGGGGCACAACATTTTCGCCAGGGTCTTCCAGCGCTTCCCCAAGGACAAGGTCACGCCGTCGGCAATGCTGATGGGACACCTTTCCGGGGAGGAGGCACAAACGATACCTCCAGAGATGCGCCAGAAGCTATGGAGGCTCTGTGCCGAGA
This sequence comes from uncultured Victivallales bacterium, assembly GCA_964486565.1. Classification (GTDB taxonomy): domain Bacteria; phylum Verrucomicrobiota; class Lentisphaeria; order Victivallales; family JAADHT01; genus JAFGFR01. The sequence continues at coordinate 5,098 of CAZANS010000017.1, read as the reverse complement.
ACTTCTCGTCCTCGGCATTCAGATGCAACGGGAAAAATCTCGACTCCCTCGAATTCCTGAGAGGCCTCGAGTTCTCTCTGATTGACTGCAGCGAGAACAACATCTCCAGCTTGACGCCCTTGTCCGGGATGGGGCTAAGACAGTTGGACCTGGCCGACAATCCCGTCTCCGACATCTCAGCGCTGACGGGGATGAGCCTCGAGTACCTCGAGCTTCACAACACCCCCGTCTCCGACATCTCGGTGCTGGCGGGAATGCCTCTCAGGGCGCTGTCCCTCAGCGGCTGCCCAAACCTCCAAGACCTCTCGGCTTTGAAAAGCCTGCCCGCTCTAGAGCGCCTGACAATCCCGGAGCACGTGTCGAACATGGATTTCATCAAGCACCTTCCGAACCTCAAAACCCTCAACGACCAGTGGGACGGATGGAAAATGACCAAGGAGGAATTCCTTAGGGGAAATGACCCGGGAAAAATAAAAAAAAACCTGGATTGACCGCCCACCCCTACGCCTCCGATATGGTCTGGCTGGACAGCAGAAGCTCCATCGTGCTTGAGGCGCCGCAGAAAAAAAACATGTCTATTATCGAGAGCGCCGGCTCGAAGTGCAGGCCGTCACGAGGATATTCCGGCGGCCGGAAGTCCTGGATATAGCTTTTGATGCCCGCCGAGGACAGCTGCCCGAAGTCCACATAGTCTCGGGCATGCTTGCCGTGAAGATACGCCCCGGAGCCAGTATGACGGCATATCGCCTCTATCAAGCCCGTGGACACCCCGCATATCTTTTCCTCCGAGGCAATAAGCAGAGGTGTCTCGATCCCGAGAAATCCAAGGCAGAGCTTGATGAAGGCAGTGTTGAAGTCTGAAAGCATGGCCCATTCGGCAGATAAAAGACTTTCAATTTCAGGAAAAAAATCATTGAAGAAGGGGCTCTTGACGTAGTTCGCCGAGATCGTCCCGAGATGCTTGCGCCGCCAGTTGAGGGAATTGTCTATCTCCACCTCGTTTATCCTCTGCATATACCTTCCGGCGTTTTTGACCGGGATGCCGAGCCACTGCACACTCCCGTCGTGCAACAATACACGGTTGCGGTTGTGGAACTCCTTCCTGACATACTGAGTGTTGTCCACGACAACAAACACATCTACAGCCGCGAACTTCGCAAAGAATCCACCGTAGGGGTAAAGATTAGGCTGGTGGCCAGCGACGCATTTCATTTTTATTTGCCTCAAGGAAGGTTTCAACCCGCTCGATCTCGTGCTCCTCGAGCGCGGGATACAATGGTACAGAAACGATGTGGTCGTGCGCCCATGCGCTGTTGGGGAAGTCTTTTTCCTCAAGCCCGAGATATCGGTATAACGGCTTGAATACCGGACGCTTGGCCTCGATGCCGGCGGCGTTGAATCTTCCTATCAGGTTTTCGAGGCCGGATTCCACCACGCATATGAACCGCGAGAACACGCAGTCGCCACCGGGCATGGGCTGCCCCAACGCCGCACAGTAGCGTCCGGCTATCTCCCGCCTCCTCCCAAGCATAAACTCTAGCTTGCCCAACTGAGACAAGCCCAAAGCAGCATTGAAGTCGGAAAGAAGATAGTGCAGATGCGGCGACCATACCTCCTGCTTGTCATGGGCAAAAAGAAATTCAAGGTCATCCCTCAAGGCTTCGTCGTCCAGCGCCAATGCGCCTCCATGGCCGGTGGTCAAAAGTTTCGTCGCATAGAAAGAGCAGACGGCGAAGCGACCCATCGAGCCTACCCTGCGCCCCCTGGATGAACAGCAAAGGGTCTGCGCGCAGTCCTCGATCAGATTCTCGTGCCCTATCTCATGGAAAGGCGAGGGTATCCCGAAAAGATGCGCCGCGATCACGGCGGAGGCACCCGTGCGGCAAGAAGCCCCTTCAACACTCATGCCCAGCGTATCACGGTCTATGTCAACTGCCACGGGAGCACAGCCGTTCAGAGTGACGGCATCCAGAGGCGCGCTGCATACATATCCCGGAAGAAGCACCTTCGCCCCCGGGGCCAGCTTGAGGACACGCAGCGCAGCACCCAGAGCATCCGTCCCGCTCTGGGTCGCAAAAGCATGACGCCTGCCAAGCAGAATCGCCAGACAACTGCCCAGCTCAAGAGCTATCCTCCCTGAGGATATCTCTCCTCCCTGAAGCACAGAAAGTACCGATTTTTCATCGGAAGCATCAATTTTCGGTTTTGAATGCTTGATTTTCAATCAAGTACACCTATAATAATGTCTTATGTTTTCGGTCGGGAATATATATGCCGATCGAGGATTTTTCTATGGCTAAGAGGCTGAAACCCTTGATTTAGGGCGTGAGACTATATGGAAAACAAGCTTGAGGACAGGAAGCTCAACATTGACCTGGCCGACTACTGGATGATCCTGCGGAAACGATTTATCCTTGTCTTCCTGACTTTCGCTGCCGTCGTCACAGCCACGATATATTACACCGAAGTCGTCGTCAAACCGGAGTACGGCTCCACCGTGAAACTCAAGCTTTCCCTCCGCCAGCCTATGGCCACAATCCAGGGAGCCCAGATCACATGGTACGGGGGCGGGGGCAACGAGATACCTTCGGAGATCAAGCTCATCCAGAGCAAGACTGATATACTCGAGTCTGTAATAGATGTCTTGCGAAAGGGCACTGCCAGTGGGGTTTACACAAAAAATCAGGAGTTCTTCTACCCAGAACAAGCCGGCGATGTCGACGAACCGGCATCCAGCTCGCAGGACTCCAGATCCCAAGACTTGTCTGTGATAAAGGCTCTTGACAGCCCAGGGCTTTCAGAAGAGGAAAAGGAGTACATCTTTAATCTCACACCGGGAAGTTTGGGGCAGAAAATATCACTCAGTCAGGTGGCGCAGACAAATATCGTCGAGATCACAGTCAGCTCAGCCTACGGCGATGTGGCAAGACATGCCGCCGATGTCCTCGCCGTTGTCTATAACATTGACTACTGGAAAAGCAAGACCAACCAGGCGAGGGAGGCAAGGGATTTCATCTCCTCACAGCTAGATCTGGAAAGGAAAAAACTCGTCCATACTTCAGAGGAACTCCAGGAGACCGCCGAGAGAGGTGTCTTCCTCGGATCAGAGGATGTCTACAAGAACGAGCTCACAACGGTGCGCATCGAGCTTGACAAGCTCAGGGAGCGCTACCAGGACAAGCACCCGAGAATCGTCAAACTGAAGCAGCTTATCGCCAAACTCGAGGCGGACCTGTCCAAAATACCGGTCATGGTCACCAAAAAACAGGAGTTCACCACGCAGAAAAACATCCAGCAGGACTTCCTTTCAACCCTGGAGGAGCTACAGCTCAAAGCAAATATTGACTATCAGGCCAAGAGGACACAGGCCCAGGAGGAGATACAGGTCATATCCAGAGCCTCGGGGTACTACAAGATTCGTCCCGACAAGAGGATGTACATCACGGTCGGGGTTATTTTCGGCATAATCCTCGGGGGCCTTGTGGCATTCGTGTGGGAAGGGCTCGACACCTCCATCGGTAAGATCGAGGACGTGGAGAGGATAACCGGCATGCCCGTCATCGCCCATATCCCCCTGATCGGCCATCAGTCCCGCTGGCACATAGCAAGGTCAGTCAGAGTCATATGGCGCATCCTCATGAAGGGTGTTTTGCTTTTCTTCCCCTTCAGATCCAAGGACCCCCCGTCCGACCTGGACAGGAAGATACTGTTCAATTTCGATCCCATGTCAATGGTGGCCGAGGCATACCGCACACTAAGGACAAACGTGCAGTTCGCGATAGGCACCGGACAAAGCTCCGGCAACATCATAGCCATCACCAGCACGAGCCCCAGGGAGGGCAAGACCCTCACCTCGACCAATTTGTCCATCGCGCTGGCACAGATGGGCAAGACCACCTTGCTTGTGGAGGCAGACTTGCGCCGGCCGCAGATCGCGGAACTCTTCCAGATCAAGACCAAGCCCGGATTGAGCGATCTGCTTATCGGGACTTGCCAGCAGGAATCGGCCATAAGAACAATAACAGACATGCTGGTTGACGGCTCGGACTGGGACAAGCTGATGGAAACCCAGGGCATAGACAACCTTAACATCCTGCCCTGCGGGACGATCCCTCCGAACCCCACCGAGCTGCTGATCTCCCCGGAGTTCCGCGGGCTTCTAGAGAAGCTCAGGATCAGATACGACTTCATTGTTGTTGACACGCCGCCCAGCCTGCCGGTCTCAGATGCCAGCATCGTCGGCTCTGTCGTCGACGGGACGGTCCTGATTTACCAGTCCGACACAACCTCACGCCATCTCCTCCTGAGGGCAATCCAGAGCCTCAGGAAAAACAACGCCAAGCTGCTAGGAGTCGTGATCAACCAGCTCTCCTTCGATGTCACATTGCGGTCAAAGGCAGGCTACGGGTACAGCTATTCGTACAGCTCAAAAAAATAATCCGCGCAGAAGGGGAGATTCGGATAACTTCACAACTGCATTTACCTGCCTCAGATGCGGTGCATGCTGCATACGCCCCGGGGATGTCAGACTGCTCCCAGGCGAGACGGAGAGAATCGCCTCATTCCTGAAAATCGAGACCTATGCGTTCACAAGAGAGAAAACCAAACTCGCCGAAGACAGGCGCGCTCTTGTGCTGAACGAGAATCCCGACGGGTCTTGCATCTTCTACAACGACAGCCCCCCCAGATGCATGATTCAGGCGGCAAAGCCCAGACAATGCCTGGATTTCCCCCTAGGATGGACTTTCGAGAACTGGAGGGAAGTTTGCCTCGGTGCTGTTGCAATGTCAAGATGAATGTGCTATGACGCGAAGAAAAACGCCAAGCCCCAGACTTACGAGTTCGTGCTTGATGGCGATGCCCATAGCAACTCGACCAGCCCGGGGACTATCGCGCCGATCTTGCCGCAGGAATGCATCAACCTAAATAAAGCAGTTGCCGCAGTGTGCCGTGGATCTATTCTTATTTTGAGTGACACTGTAGTGACTACTGCGAACTCAAAATGAGGATGGAGGCATGGTGCAATTCGGCACCCCGAAGGGTTAAATCTCAAAAATTCTTCTAACCAAAAAGGTGAAAGCTAAGTTAGTCTTAAAGC
>CAZANS010000016.1:0-18396 GCA_964486565.1 uncultured Victivallales bacterium | reverse complement strand
CACCGTCTCCGGCCTTGTTTTCCATTCGAGTTCTCTGTATATAAAGCCCTTTCTCTCTTATGTACTCAAGGATTTCCGTGGAAACCTCTCCGGTGGGATCTTTCCCAGAGCGTATTAGTTTCCGTATCCCGGTCGAGGATATGTCCACCTTCTCCATCGGCAGTATAGTACATTGCAACCTGGAAGCAACCTTGGCAGGCCAGAAATTGTACAAATCGGATGGGGCGCCGCATCCTGACCTAGGGTAGGTGGCGATGTCCCATTTCTCGACTATTTCGTCTGCCCTGCGCCAAGTGTGTAGGGTCATGAGGCTGTCGAGTCCGAGCAGGAGGATGAAGGTATTGCCCGGCTGAGCAGTTGAAAGCTCGTCCATTGTGTCAACGGAGTAGGAGGGTGCCCCGGGGTCTCTGCGTCCCTCGATGTCGTTCACGCTGAACCTCGTCTCGGCAGCGCGGGCGATGCTGATCTGTAGCATTCTCATGCGGTGGTCGAAGAGGCTGACCGGGGTTGTCGGCTTATGTGGCGGGACAAGGTTCGGCAGGAACATCACTTCATCTGCTGTCCCCAGCCGGAGTATCTCCGAGGCAATATGGAAATGCCCCCTGTGAGGCGGGTCGAACGTGCCGCCGAAGACCGCGACGCGATTGCATTCTGGACTCATATTCATTGCTCCTCCAGCGGGCTTTTCATGCCTTGTCTCCTCCCTTGGCGAGCAGTGTCCTCATGATGCATTCGGCGGCTTGCCTGCTGGCGTTGCCGGCACCTTCCCCGCTTCCTGGGGACAGTGCTTCGGTCATGTCCTCCATGGCCAGCTCTACGCCTTTCCTGCGTGATCCTCCTGGGAGTATTTTCTCCATCGCGGCGAGCAGGTTTGGTGCCGCCACGTCCACCTGGAGGAACTCCTCGAAGACCATGTTACGGCATATTATGTTGACCATGGTGAAATAGTCTATGCCGACGAGGACCTTTGCGATGAAGAATGTCATCGGGTTGAGTTTGTAGACCACGACCAGCGGTAGTCCTGCGATGGCGCATTCCACCGTCACGGTGCCGGAGGCGGCCAGTCCGGCGTTGGCCTCCTGCATCCATCTGCCTGCATCTCCGCAGGAGATATCTATCTCGGGCATTTCCTTGTTGGTTCGGCCTTCGGCGAATATTGCGAGGGCATTCTTGAGGTATTTACAAATTTTCTCTCTTGGTGCCGAAACTGCGAACTTGTATTCTGGATGTTTCTTGTGAAGAGCCACGGCGGTCTCCAGCATCGGGAAGAAGAGTCTCTTGATCTCGTTGACCCTGCTTCCGGGGAGAAGGAGGATGCGGTTTGGGTCTTTTTTTATTCCCGGGTCATGTCGCTCCCTGACGATCTCGACCAAGGGATGCCCCACGAACACCGCGTCCAGCCCTGTGCCGGAGTACACCTCCGTCTCGAAGGGGAATATCAGCATCATCTTTCGGCAGTATTTTGCGAGTTTTTTTATCCGGCCCTTCTTCCATGCCCAGACTTGGGGTGAGATGTACCATATCACCGGGATGCCCATCTTGTGCAATTTTGCGGCGAACCTCAGGTTGAAGCCTGGATAGTCAATCAGCACTACGCAGTCCGGGGGGTTCTCGGAGGCCTTGCGGACGAGCCCGGTGAACACTCTGGCGAATGTCCTTATCATCCCGATCACCTCGAATATCCCGACGACACCGAGCTCGGTGGAGTCAACCAATATCCTCGCGCCGGCAGCCGCTATCCTCCTTCCGCCCATAGCCGAGACCTCAAGGATGTCGCCCTCAGGCACAACAGCCCTGAGCTGCTTTATCAGCCTCTCCCCGTAGATGTCCCCGGACTCCTCGCCGGATATGATCCATATCTTGTGGATATTGTCGCTCAATTCATATAACCTTAAACAAAAGCCTTTCAGGCCTTTTCAACACGTGTGCCTAATGTCAACAGGGTCATTTCATGCATACAAATTCGGGATGCTGGTTGAGCCATTGGATGAACTTCGGGATGCCCTCTTTGATGGTTGTTTTGGGTTGGAACCCGAGTTTGCGTGATGCGAGTTCGATATCTGCGTAGCTCTCTGGCACGTCCCCTGGCTGCATTGGCAGAAGCTTTTTCTTTGCCTTTATGCCGAGTTGGTCCTCGATAATCGCGATCATCTCCATCAGGTTTTCGCTGCGGTGGTTTCCGAGGTTGAATATCTCGTACTTGTCGAGGCCGTCGCTGAAGAGGGCACCCTTGAGGCCATGCACAATGTCGTCTATGTATGTGAAGTCGCGTTTCATGTTGCCGTGGTTGAACACCTTGATGGGCTTGCCTGCCTTGATGGCCGCGGAGAAGAGCCACATCGCCATGTCGGGGCGCCCCCATGGGCCGTAGACGGTGAAGAACCTCAGCCCGACAGTGTGGCAGCCGTAAAGGTGTGTGTATGAGTGTGCCATGAGCTCGTTGGCTTTTTTTGTGGCGGCGTATAGGCTGACGGGGTTATCCACTGGGTCGTTCTCTGAGAACGGCGTCTTGGTGTTTCCTCCGTAGACGCTTGAGCTTGATGCGTAGACGAGTCTTTTTATTCCCCTGTGCCTGACAGTCTCGAGCACGTTTAGGAATGCCGCCAGGTTTGATCTTTCGTAGGCCATCGGGTTTATGATGGAGTATCGCACGCCCGCCTGAGCGGCGAGATGGCAGAAGACGCGAATCTCGTAGTCCTCAAGCGTGGCGGAAAGGCTTTCGGTGTCGCAGAGGTCGAGCCTTTTCTCCTCGTATGCTGGATAATTCCGTAGAATTGCTGCACGAGCTTCCTTCAATGGCACGGAGTAGTAGTCGTTGAAGTTGTCTATGCCGACGACCTTGTGCCCTTCCTCGAGCAGGTTGAGGCAAAGGCTGAATCCTATGAAGCCCGCGCTGCCGGTGACGACTATGTGCTGCTCTTTCAATTTCCGACTCCTTTTCTGCTCAGGCCCTGACCACGTCTTCCTTGCCCGGGAGGGCGTTGCGGGTGTCTATCACGCATTTTCCTAGTCTCGCCAGCACCTCGTGGTCAACCGAGTCGTGGGCCGTGGATATGACCACGGCATCGAAGATATCCGAATTGGCAATATCTATGCTTGTCTTTCCGAAAAACCTCATGTAGTCCCTCATTTTTGGGACTTTCGGGCAGTATGGGTCGTAGTATCTAACGTCTGCGCCTCTTTCCTCGAGGAGTTCCCAAAGCTTGAAGCTTGGGCTTTCGCGGAGGTCGTCCACGTTTTTTTTGTATGCGAGGCCTACGATGAGGATTTTGCTCCCGTTCATGACGATCTTCAGGCGGTTGAAAGCCTCCATTGCGCGTTCGATGACATAATGCGGCATCTGCGTGTTTATCTCTCCTGCCAACTCGATGAATCTTGTCGTTGCCTCGAACTCCCGGGCCTTCCATGTCAGATAGAAGGGGTCTATCGGGATGCAGTGCCCCCCGAGACCGGGGCCTGGGTAGAAGGGCATGTAGCCGAATGGCTTGGTTTTTGCCGCCTCGATCACCTCCCAGATGTCTATGCCCATCTTTGTGAAGATCATCTTCAACTCGTTGACCAAGGCTATGTTGACTGATCTGAAGATGTTCTCGAGGAGTTTTGTTGCCTCTGCGGTTGCCGCGGATGACACCGGTACGGTCCTGCAGATGACTGTGTCGTAGTATGCCCTGGCGAGTTCGAGGCTGTCGGGGTCGTCGGCGCCGACGACCTTCGGGATGGTCGAGGTGCTGAAGTCCTTGTTGTTGGGGTCTTCGCGTTCGGGGGAGTAGGCAAGGTAGTAGTCCTTGCCTGCCTTCAGGCCGGTGGACTTTTCCAGGATGGGCTTGAGCACTTCGGCTGTAGTGCCGGGGAAGGTGGTGGACTCGAGGGAGAAAAGCTGTCCCCTGCGCAGATATGGGGAGAGCTTCTCGGCCGTGGACTCGATGTAGCTCATGTCTGGCTCGCGGTGCCTCGTCAGGGGTGTTGGGACGCATATTATGACTGCGTCGCATTCGGCGCTTCTGGAGAAGTCTGTGCTAGCCTCGAACCTCCCGGTACTGTTTATTTGGGAAAGTATCCCCGAGGGAATGTGCTTGATGTAGCTCTCGCCTTTGGACAGCATCTTTGTCTTCCCTGGGTCAATGTCGAGGCCGAGCACATGGAACCCAGCTTTGGTGAACTCTATCGCCAGCGGCAGGCCGACATATCCAAGCCCGACTATCCCCACCTTGCCATCACGGCTAGATACCTTGTCCATAAATTCTGAAACCATATTATCCTCTGAGTATTATACCTTACCAAGCCAAACATCTAGTGCATACACCATTGCCGCTTGACATTATATATGAGAAAACCTATAATTCAAGACTTAACGCTCCCGGGTCACCTGCAGGCCCGAGAGAAACTTGTTTCGATCGGGCTGTCAGGTGAACCCGATTGTTCCGGCGCGCTGGGGCGGCGGGACAATCAGGCGCAAGCCCGGGAGCGTTCCCCATACCCTTGGCATTGGCATGCTTTCCTTTGCCATCTCGGCCTGCAGTGGTGCTGGTCGCTGGTGATGAGCAACACGTTCGTTTTTTTCTCCACCATCTAAATGAGCCTCCGGCTAAATTTCATGAGGGCTTGTAGATATCGGGTTGGATGTCCAAGTTGGAGATCTTGTAGTGTATGATTCTTTTTGTTGTCCCGAGGGATCTTGCGGCGGCGGCCACGTTGCCTCTGGAGTTCTTGAGTGCCTCGACAATCAGCTCCCTCTCGAAGGATTTAACCATTGTCGTGAGATCTGCGCCGGCCTTCTCAGTCCCCCACCCAGTGCCGGTGGCCTGCGCGGTCTGCAACGAGGGGGGGAGATCATAGGCACTGATGACGTTGTTGGTGCTCATTAGCACGGCTCTTTCTATGCAACTCTCGAGCTCCCTGACGTTTCCCGGCCAGTGGTAGCTGGTCATCATGTTTATCGCTGGGGTTGAAATGCGCTTGATGCTCCTGTTGTAGGCTTTGTTGTATTTCTCGAGGAAATGATCCATCAGGGGCACGATGTCGGATTTTCTCTCCCTGAGTGCAGGCAGATGAATGGGGAAGACGTTCAGCCTGTAGAAGAGATCCTCCCTGAACTTGCCCTCCTCGATGCAGTTCTCGAGATCCCTGCTGGTCGCCGCGATCACCCTGACATTGACCGATATGGGCTGGGCTCCTCCCACCCGCTCGAACTTCCTCTCCTGCAATATCCTGAGCAGCCTCACCTGGACAGGAAGGGAGATGTCGCCTATCTCGTCGAGGAATAGAGTGCCGCCGTTAGCCAGCTCGAATCGTCCCTTGCGCTGCGAGGAGGCGCCGGTGAAGGAGCCTTTCTCGTGTCCGAAAAGCTCGCTTTCGATAAGGCTTTCGGGGAGCGCGGCGCAGTTCACAGCGACAAAGGGCGCGTCCTTCCTCGGGCTGGCGTAGTGTATGGCCTTTGCCACAAGCTCCTTCCCCGTCCCCGACTCGCCCCTTATCATCACAGTTGCCGTGCTGTCGGCGACCTGGGCGATCATCCCGTAAACCGACTGCATGCTCCCGCAGTTGCCGACGATGTTGCCAGGCTTGAACCTGTTGCCGAGTTCCTGCCTGAGGCGCAGGTTCTCCTGCTCCAGGAGCACCTTCTCGTTCTGCTCCTCGCGGAATGTCGCCACCGCGTCGGCAAGGATGTTGGCGATTGTCTCCAGAAAGCCGAGCATCCTGTCAAGATGGGCCTTTTCCGCATAAGGATGGTCAATGCTTAGCGTGCCGATGATTTCTCCTTTGAAGGCGATGGGGACACAGATGAAGGCGTATCTGCCGCTTTTCCTGGCCTTTGTCCTGTCGAGGAATGCGGGCTCGGCAGAGATGTCTGGAATGACTATTGACTTGCCATTCTGCGCCACCCTTCCTGTGATACCCTCGCCGATCATGTACCTGCCCCTTTTCATCTCTTCCTTCGATAGCCCCTTGGATGCCTCGATGACCAGGGTTTCCTCCCTTTTGAGTGTCAGCGTTGCACGTTCGACCCTCATCTCGTTCTGAAGGATGTCGAGCACCTCGCCGAGGAGGGATGAGACATCCCGCTGGTGAAGCAGGCTGTGGCTGATCTGGTGGATCGCGTTGAGCTGGACTTTCTCGCTGCTCAATAGCATTTGCTGGACCTTTTAAATTAGATTAATTTCTGTTTTTTTGCCTGTATAAACCCAGTGCGCCGGGATTCATGGCTTGACGGCATGCCTTCTACTGCGTGGAGTAGTTCGGCGCGTCCTTGGTGATCTTTATGTCGTGCGGGTGCGCCTCGCGCAACCCGGCTCCGGTTATCCTGACAAATCTGGCCTTCGTCTGAAGCTCGGAGATATCCCTGCTCCCGCAGTAGCCCAGAGAGTACCTCAAGCCGCCAATATTCTGCCGGATGACATCCTCCACATGCCCCCTGAAAAGCACCATCCCCTCCACTCCCTGCGGCACAAGCTTGTTGTCGGAATCCACATCTTCCTGGCCGTAGCGCTCGCGGCTGCCCTTGTTCTGCCTCATCGCCGCAACGCTGCCCATTCCGCGGTAAATCACGTACATCTTTCCTTGATGCAGTATCTTCTCGCCGGGGCTCTCATGTGTGCCGGCAAGTGCGGAACCCATCATCACAGATGAAGCTCCCATGGCCAGGGCCTTTGCGATGTCCCCGGACTGCTTGATGCCGCCGTCGGCGATTACCGGCACGGAGGATTTTGCGGCTTTGCTGACCTCGTAGATTGCGGTGAGCTGCGGGATGCCCACGCCAGCGACGACACGCGTGGTGCAGATTGAGCCTGGACCGATACCGACCTTCAGCGCGTCGGCTCCCGCCTTGACCAGCGCCTTGGCCGCGTCGCCAGTGGCTATGTTGCCCGCGACAACGTCTATTTTGTCCCCGTAGGCCTTCTTGAGAAGCTCGACCGTCTCGATAACTCCCTTGCTGTGCCCATGGGCGGTGTCAATCACCAATGCGTCAACCTCGGCCTTGACCAATGCCTCCGCTCGCTCCTCGTCATAGGGGCCTATAGCGGCAGCGACCCTGAGCTGGTGCTCCTCGTCGCGGTTGTAGTCGGGCTCGATGTTCTCGATAAGGGTCTTGACGTCATGGAAGCTGTAGAGCGCCTGTAGTATACCCTTGCCGTCTACGATGGGAAGCTTGCCGATCTTGTTCTCAACCATGCATTTGAGGGCTTTGAGCAGAGGTGTGGACACGGGTGCTGTGACAGGATCGGCGGTCATCACGTCCTTGATCTTGACGTTGTAGTCAGAGAGGAACTTCATGTCCCTGGATGTGATGATTCCGACGAGTCTGCCGTCGTTCTCCACGATGGGGAATCCGTTGAAGGAGTATTTTCTCTTCTCCTTCTCCTCGATGATGTCCAAGACGGTCTGGTCTGGGTTGAATGCCACCGGATTCTTAATCAACCCGTTGAGGTAGTGCTTCACATTCCACACCTCGTCCGCCTGTTTATCCACGGTCAGGTTCTTGTGGATCACCCCTATCCCGCCCAGCCTTGCCATCCCTATCGCCATCTTGCTTTCGGTGACAGTGTCCATGGCGGCGCTGACAAATGGGATGTTAAGGCCGATGTTCCTTGAGAACATCGAGCATACGCTGGTGTCCGCAGGAAGAAAGTCGGAGTACATAGTGACCAGCGAAAGGTCGTCAAACGTAAGCCCCTCGTGCTTGAAAGTCTTCATCAAATCGTCAATTTGCCTGTTACCCATGTCAGATGAACTCCGAAAAACGACCGTTTACTGAAAAATTATTTGTGCCATTCAACAATATACCACTTCAGGGAAATAACAACCCTGAATTTTCATTCATGCTCCCTGAATCGTTATGGGATTGCCAACCATCACCGAGTTCCATCCTCTTTTCTGTGCGGCCTGGATGTTTTTTTGGATGTCGTCCAGGTAGAGTTCGGGGACGCCGTATTTTTTCTCGAACAACTCAAACATCCCGGGCTCGGGTTTTTTGGCTCCTGCGCTGAAACTGAAGACCCCTCCTGAGACGATATTCGCAAAGGAGAGGTTGCGGTAGATCCAGTTCAGGTGCGCGCGGGATGTGTCGGAGAAGAACACGACCTTAAAGCCCTGGGCAACTTTGACCCGCAGGAACTCGCCAGTCTCGGCTATCTCCTCACCCAAAATAAGGTTATACGCCGCGCGGAGCTGGTCGTCGGAATGCCGCATCCCCGTATGTTTCCGGAAGACTTCGAGCCACTCGATTTCGGTGGAGAGCCCCCTCTCCATCCTGTCTATGCTCAGGGCCAGCTCTCCGGGAATCGCCGTGTCGGCGGTGAAACCCAGGCTTTCCAGGCACTTGTGCGGGGTGAGCCTGACGCACACGTTGCCGATGTCCAATGCTATGGTCTTCAATCCTATTCCTCCTGAAATATGCTTGCGGCATTGCAAATCCGTCATGCGACACTACCTTTCCGGGATGAAAGACGAACTCGAGAAGATAAGATACTATCTGGATGAGGCCGCCGCAAGGGCGGAAAGGGATCCCAGCTTCTCTCCGGACCGGAATTTCTACGCGCTTTGGGAGAATATCCACCAGCCCGCCCCCTTCACGTGCAAAAGGCGCGAGTTCAACATCGCCGGGAAGAGCGCCAGAAAAAAAGTTCCAAGCCGTGCGTGGGGTGTCTCATATGGGACGACAGGGAGTCATGCCTGTCCTTGCTGCTCGAGTCAGAGGAGATGGTTGAAATGGTGTTTGTCCGCGTGAGGGGGGGGGGCGAGGTGGAGCTGGGGCGCGGCGTGGCTGAGAGCGACGGCACCATAGCCCACATAACTCGGAAGCAACTGGACGTCATCAGGAAAAGAGGGCTGCAAGAAGTGAATATCTTGAATTCCCTACATGCAATCGCACCCTAATCAGGGTATAATATATGTCCAAGCAAAGGATGTTATACCCGGAAGGGTGTATTTTATGAAAGGATTGACCGTGCCGCAGGACGACAAACTTATTTTCAGCACCGGGCTGGACTCCCTGGACGCGATGCTTCACGGACTGGTGCGCGGCGACAACGTCGTCTGGCAGATGGACGATGTCAGTGACTACATATACTTCATAAGGCCCTTCTGCAGGCGTCTGAACGATGAGGGCAAGCCGCTTGTGTACTTCCGTTTCGCGCAGCACGAGAGCCTGCTCGACGACTCCATCAGGGCCGACACGTTCAAGCTGGACCCGCACGTCGGCTTTGAGCCCTTCATATCGAGGATCTTCGAGGTGATAGAGGACTACGGCATCGGCGCTTGCTATGTGTTCGACTGCCTATCCGACCTGTCGGTGGACTGGTACAGCGACCGCATGCTCGGGAACTTCTTCATGCTGACCTGCCCCCACCTTTTCACCTTCGACACCATCGCCTACTTCATGCTGGGCAAGAACAGGCACACGCCGTTCGCGGTGGAGGCCATCCACAACACCGCGCAGGTCGTGCTCGACCTATTCCGCTCGGGCGACGAGAAGTACCTGCTGCCAATCAAGGTGACAAACGTCAAGGACCTCTCCCGCCACTCCACGACAATGTACATGCTGCATAGCTGCAAGGACGACTCCTTCGAGCCGGTAGCCCAAAGCGCCCTGGTCTCCAGAATCCTCGCCGCCGCGCCGCAGCCATGGCTGGACTTCAACATCGAGCGCAGGGACATCTGGGCTGAGACATTCATCGAGGCGCTGAAGATCAGCAAGTATCCGTCGGGCACAGACCGGGACCACCACGAGGACATACGCGAGCGACTGGTCAGGATGATCATCACAAGGGAAGGCAAGCTGGTCTCTATGTGCCTGAGATATCTCGCCCTGGACGAGCTGATATCGATCGGCAAGAGGATGGTCGGCACGGGGCTCGTCGGTGGCAAGTCCGCAGGCATGTTGCTCGCAAGGGCGATACTCAGGGACGCCGACCACGAGGCAGCGGCATCGCTGCTCGAGACACACGACTCCTTCTTCATCGGCTCGGATGTCTTCTACACGTACCTGATTGACAACGGCTGCTGGTGGGACAGAAGGTCGCTGATAAAGGGCGGGCTGGATCTCGAGAAGGCGGCGACCATAGCCGACAAAATACGCGGGGGGAGCTTCAGGGACTACCTGATCGAGCAGTTCAGGGAGATGCTGAACTATTTCGGCCAGGCGCCGCTGATCGTGCGCTCAAGCAGCCTCCTCGAGGATTCCTACGGGAACGCTTTCTCCGGGAAGTACGAGAGCGTCTTCTGCGCCAACCAAGGCACCCCGGAGGAAAGGCTCAAGAACTTCATCGCAGCCGTCAAGCAGGTATATTCCAGCACCATGAGCCCGGATGCCTTGTCATACCGTGAGCACAGGGGACTTCTCGACAAGGACGAGCAGATGGCGCTCCTCGTCCAGAGGGTCTCGGGCGAGGCCTACGGCGATATCTACCTGCCGCACCTCGCCGGAGTTGCATATTCCTTCAACCCGTTTGTATGGAACAAGAAGATAAATCCAGAGGAGGGCGTGGTAAGGATGGTTTTCGGTCTAGGGACGCATGCCGTTGACAGGGTCGGGGACGACTACACCCGTATCGTGTCCATCAGTGCCCCCCTGCTCCGCCCGGAGGGGAACTTCGACTCCGTAAGCAAATATAGCCAAAGGAAAATAGACCTGCTGGACCTCAAGAAAAACGCCCACTCGCAATGGCCCCTCGAGTCTGTGTTCTCCTGCGTCACGAACGTCCCGTGGGATGAGCTTGCCACCCGCGATGAAGGCAAGGAGGACCGCGCTAGAAAGCTCGGGATACAAGACGTCTTCTCCAGCACCCTCACATTCGACCGATTCCTCTCCTCAAGCCGCTTCATCAGCGACATCAGCCGCATGCTCAAGACTCTGGAGAAAGCATACTCCCACCCGGTGGACATCGAGTTTTCGCTGAACTTCATCGGCGACGGCACCTACAGGATAAACCTTCTCCAGTGCCGCCCGTTCCAGGTGGTGAAGGCCTCCTCCGGCTTTGCCACCCCGGAAAACATCCCCGAGGACAAGCTCATCATCAGTTCCTCAGGCCCCTTCATCGGCCAGAGCCTATCAAAGACGCTCGACGCCCTGGTATACATCCCGCCGGATAGGTACTCGCAAATGAACACCTCAAAGAAATACCAGCTAGCGCAGCAGATCGGGCTGTTGGCCGAGGCCTTCCCAGATAATTCCACCATAATGCTCGTCGGACCCGGGAGATGGGGAAGCACCATGCCACAGCTCGGCATCCCAGTATCCTTCAGGCAGATAAGAAGAATATCCGTGATTTGCGAGATCGCCGCGATGCATTCCGGGCTGGTCCCGGACCTGTCGCTCGGAACACACTTCTTCAACGACCTAGTCGAGACCAACATCCTATACATGGCACTGCTGCCCAACGCAGAAAACAACCTCCTTAACTCGAATATCATCACCGCATCTCCAAACTCCCTGCTCCAGGTCATGCCCGACGCAAATGAATGGACCGACTCCATCATCGTCCTTCAGCCCGGCGCCCCCCCGGCACTCCCACAGATCAGGATACACGTGGACTCCATCGCACAAAAAGGCCTTGTGTTCTGGTGCTTTATGTAGGCTGAAACGGTGCTGTTTGTCGGCAGAGGGTCACCAGGGACATTGATGATGAACATAGGAAGCTTCTTAAAAACCAGCGGTTCCTGTTTCTACTGTTGTTTTGAATGCGTCAATGATTGATTCGAAGCCTGCGTAGAGGGTGCAGAAGTCGTCGTACTCTGGGGAATCGGCTGGTGGCCAGAATACATTGTTGCGGACATTTGATATGACGTTTGCGGCGCAATCCTTCGCATGCGGGATGAGGGTTTCCATTGAGTCCCATATTTGTATGCCGCTGACTGACATGGTCTTGTGCAGGAGGAAGTATCCGCATTCGATTGTTTTGTCCTTGTAGTTTTTTTGTGAGCTGAGCAGTATTTGGTAAAGGGGGAGCTGCAGGTTCTGCCATCTGCGGGCGTTGTTTTGAGAGATGAATGCTGCGAAGTCTGTGGGGTCGTCCGGGCGGAGCTTTTTCAGGTGGTCTTTTTCGGGTTTGATTTTGGAGGTGTCCTCCGAGTCGAAGGTCTTGTAGTCGAGTATCCTTATGACTGAGGGGTTGAGGATGTTTTTCTCGATTCGGTCAATGGTGCCTTTGACGAGGAAGTCCTCCGGGGCTCCGGGGATGTGTCCCGAGACGGGCAGCTCGGCATCGGTGATTCGCCAGCCTTTTCTGGCCTCCTCGGCCTGGAGTGTTGCGAATCTCGCAAGTCTCTGGAGAATGCTTTCGAGCTGGATTGCCAGGGCGACAAGTGGCGAGGATCCGAACTGCATCGAGAAGTGTTTCTGAGCGGCGGAGGAAAGGAAGTGGTGTATTTCACCCGGGTCGGTTGATTCTCTGAGGTGGTGGCATGCTGCGAATTGTTTAAGTATATGGTGCATGAATGTCCCGAACTCCGCCGGGTTCATCTCGTCCTTGTTGAAATCCTCTGCCGACATCCCGAGGCACTTTTTCAGGTAGAACCTGAATGGGCATGAGAGGTAGCTTTTGAACTCAGTGACATGCATCGAGTTGATATTTGCGTTGAATTTTGGTGTGTCGAGCAGCCATGCTGGTGAGAACTCGTGCTGCTTCTCGTCCGGCGGCTCGGACTCGGCAAAGAGCCTCATGGCGCGGGAAAGCAAGACGTCGCCGCCGCATTTGAACAGAAGCCTTGACGGTTTCAGCGGGTTGTTGTCTTTTCCGCGTTTCCCGACTATCATGTGAACGGAGCCGTTCTTCCTTGGCTTCATCAGTGACTGTAGGATGAAGGAGTCCCTTGCGAAGCGTCTGGCGTTGTGGTTGAGGTTGAGTTTTTGGAGCATCGAGTCGGGGAGGAATGCGTCGCCGACGACCGAGTCTGGGAGGAAGCCGTCGTTCATCCCCGATATCAGTATGTCCCGGGCCCCCTGCCACGGCATCTCGAGCCATCCGAGCAGGTCGAGCGCGTGGGCAGCCTTGTCATTGTAGACTGTTCTGGATCTCAGCAGACGGCATAGGATTTCGAGGAGTTCCTGATTGTCCAGGCTGACGAATGACTCAATGGCACGGAAGTTCTCGAGTATCTCGTCTATGTGCGCCGCGGCCTGCGAAAGCACGCTGTGCCTTCGGTCGGGATCCAGACTTATCTCGGTGTCAGCGTAGATTTCAGACAGCAGCTCCCTGACGAAACTCGATATCGGTTTTGAGGCGAGGGATTCTATGATTGAGCGGCATTTTCCGACCAGGCTATCGAGGCAGGGGTTTTCGAAGCCGCATTTGGGGGACAAGCCTGACTCGAGGTGTTTGAGCGAGAATGCGTCGAGTGGGCCTAGGATTCCCGAAGGCCCTGAGAGGGAGTTTGCATAGATGAAGTATTTCAGGAAGTCAGAGTTGCGCGCCAGCTCGGCGACGGCTTCCATGCTCCGCGAGGAAGCAAGACGCGCAACACATTCCAGGAGATGGCATACCGTGCTTTTCGCGAGAGTTTTCCCGGCGGGGTTGTAGAGCTGTATCCCGTGTCGCGTGAGAGTGTTGTCGAGGAAGGGGAAAAGCTCCTCATTGGTGGCGCAGACCGCCAGTTCGGAGACCTTGATGTCTCTGCGCATCCCGCCGAGTATCTGCACCGCTGTCTCGGCCTGGCTCTCGCATCCTCCGGCCACATGTATCCACGACTCGTCGGGGATCTCGATCTCGGCCGCCTCCCAGAATTCCGTCTCCGGCTTGCCGAACAGGTCGAAATGTTCTGACAGGGCTTCAGGGGCGTGTATCCATATCTCGACGGGGAGTGAGTGTGAAACAGCAGCGAGTTTAACTGCGGCCAACGGGACAAAATCCGGCACACCGGCTACAATTATCTTGTCGAAATCTCCGTTGAGGACAAGTCGGCTGTCCCTCTTGGCACGGTTGAACTCCTTTAACCCGGCATCTGCGAGTTTCGCAAGAAACAGATTCTCGATCTCCGCCAGCTCGACCCACCTCTGGCGTTCCTCGAAGTCCATCCCCGGCACGTCCTGGATGGTTAGGCCGGCCTCCCCCAGACGGTTCTGGAGCGAGAGCATTCTTTCCGCAACACCCATGGCCCATCTGAGATCCTGCCTTATTGCCGAGGGCACGGGGAAGACCGAGGGGTAACGCCGGATATCCATTTTTCTCAGCACAGAAGCCCAGACGATGAAAGCCAGGCATGTCCCGGCGACCGAAGGGTCTTTCGCGGCCTGCTCCAGCAGAAACGCAGGCGACGCTATCCTGCCTGTCAGCACTGAGCAGGTCATGGAATCCGCGAATTTCGCAAGCCTGAGCCGGAAAGCCCTTCCCGACTGCACTGTGGGCAGTATGAATAGGACACGTGAGAGATCAAGCATGCCGTCTTTGAACCCGTACTCTGCGGCGAGTCTTTCCGGGACGACATCCGGAAGCGTCCTTTCCCAGCCAAGAAAAATCCTATTTATTCCCATGTCACCTGATCTTCAGGGTAGCCAGACCGCAGAGCGCCAGAATCCCGGCAAGAATCCAGAAGCGCACGACGATCTGGGTCTCCTTCCAGCCCTTTCTCTCGAAATGGTGGTGTATCGGGGCGCAAAGGAAAATCCGCTTCCCCGTCGCCTTGAAGAAAAGCACCTGGAGAATGACCGAGAGACATTCCATTACGAACACGCCGCCGACAATCAAGAGTGTCAGCTCCTGTTTGACGAGCACCGCGACAAGGGCGATTGTGCCCCCGAGGGCCAGACTTCCTGTGTCGCCCATGAACATTGATGCCGGGTGGCAATTATGCCACAGGAACCCGATGGAAGCGCCGGCGATGGCGGAGGCGAACACACCCACCTCGCCCGCGCCAGGAATGTAGGGGATGCGTAGATGCTCGGCGAAGATGCGGTGCCCGCAGAGATACGCGAAGGCCGCATAGGCCAGCGCGGCGAATATCATGCAGCCTACGGCCAGGCCGTCTTTGCCGTCGGTGATGTTGACAGCGTTGGAAGCCCCGATCACGGCAAGAACGCCTATTGTCAGTGCAACAGATGCCCCGACAGCGCCGGTGAGGACGGGATTCTTCAGGAAAGGCACCATGACGGCCCACATGTAGGAGTCCCCGGCAGGGATGCTGAAGACGAAGGTCACGGCGCATAGCGCTATGGCGCACTGGAAGGCAATCTTAAGTCTCGCGGATATCCCGTCCCTCCTGCGCAGGACGACCTTGGCATAGTCGTCCAGAAAGCCCACGCCGCCCAGCGCAAGCAGGGTGCCCAAAAAGACGAGCAGAATGGGGTTTCCCGGGTTGCCCCAGAGCAGAGCGGCTACAACGATTGAAAGGATGATCAGCACCCCTCCCATGCTCGGGGTATGCTCCTTGCTGTGGTCAACGTGCTCGTCCGGGACGATCCCCTTGAGCCTCAACGGGGCGTTGGCGTTCAGGTCCTTCAATATCCTCACGGTCATGGGGCCGAGCGCCAGTGAGAACACCAGCGAGGTGAACGCCGCCCCAGCCGCCCGGAAAGTGACGAAGCCGAAGAGCCGCAAAGGACCGAACAATTCCTCATAGTCTTTAAGATAGTAAAGCATTTGCTGTATCCTCAAATAGTTCGTTCGGGTCAGTGCTGGGCAGACTTCAGGTGCCTCAGCCCCGACCCCGGCACACTGCGGCTCAGTAGCGCTTCTGACGGCTGTTCGCCAATGTCCTTAGCCTGAGTGCGTTCAGCTTGATAAAGCCCTCGGCATCGGCCTGGTTGTAGACCTTGTCGCTCTCGAAAGTCGCGATGTCCTGGTCGTAGAGGCTGTACTTGGACCGTCTTCCGCAGACCATGCAGGAACCCTTGAAGAGCTTCATCCTGACGTCCCCGGAGACGAATCTTTGGCCGTACGCCACGGCGGTCTGCAGCATTTCCCTCTCCGGCGAAAACCAAAAGCCATTGTACACAAGGCGAGAATATTCGGGTATCAAGCAGTCGCGTATGCGCATGACCTCACGGTCCATGGTGATGGATTCCATCGCCCGGTGGGCGGCATGCAGCGCGGTGCCGCCAGGGGTCTCGTAGACGCCTCTCGACTTCATGCCCACGAAGCGGTTCTCGACCATGTCCACCCGGCCGACGCCGTGCCTGCCGGCTATCGTGTTCAACTGTTTCATAATGTTTGCCGGGGAATACTTCTTGCCGTTGACCTTCACGGGAATCCCCTTGTCGAAGCTTATGACAAGATACTCCGGCGAGTCCGGGGTGCGAGACAGTGGGCTGGTCATCACGCCTAGGTCCTCCGGGGGCTCGCTCCAGGGATCCTCGAGTATCCCCCCCTCGAAACTGATGTGCAGCATGTTGCGGTCCATGCTGTAGGGCTTGGCCGCCGTCACAGGCACTGGTATGGAGTGCTTCTTGGCGAAGGCTATGAGGTCCGACCTGGATGAGAAGCTCCATTCCCTCCACGGGGCGATTATCTTGATGTTCGGCTCCATAGCGTATGCAGTAAGCTCGAACCGCATCTGGTCATTGCCCTTGCCCGTAGCGCCGTGGCATATTGCAGAGGCCTTCTCTTTCCTCGCGATCTCGACAAGATGCTTCGCTATCACAGGACGCGCTATAGAGGTGCCAAGTAGGTAGCTCCCCTCATATACCGCGTTGGCCTGCATCATGGGGAAAATAAAGTCCGCCGCGAACTCCTCCCGCAAGTCAGAGATGTAGCATTTTGACGCGCCCGTGGCCAAGGCCTTCTCCTCGAGCCCGTCAAGCTCCTCCTCCTGCCCAAGATCCGCGCAGAACGCTATCACCTCGGCCTTGTACTTCTCCTTCACCCACCTCAGGATAACCGAGGTGTCAAGCCCGCCGCTGTATGCCACCACCACCTTCATGCCAATACCTCTCCAAATTAGATAATGTTGTCGCCTCTCAGCAGAGCCAGTCGCCGCTTCACGAGACATGCACACCATATCATCTAGCATGGCAATCTCAAGCCGGAATTCGCAGATTCCAAAAAAGGACGGCTCTCTACTCCGGCCAGTAAGATTCTGCGGATTAGGCGTTTTTTTTGCGAATTCCGCAGTTTTGTTGTAACCTATGTGCTTTTGTCAACGAATAAGTTATAAGAAGGACGGTTTATAATGAAGTATCAACAAGAAAGGAGACGGAGCATGAAGACGAAAGGAATTATGCTGTTGGTGGCATCGTTGCTGCTGGTCGTGAATCTGGGTTTGCGTGCGGATGACGAAGGAGATGCGGAGGGACACTGGAGGAGGCTCAGGCCTCAGGCTCAGAAGATGCGCGGCGGACCAGAAGGCCGTGGCGGGGCCGGGCAGATCATGGAAGGACTCGGGTTGTCCGAGCAGCAGAGGGACATGATGAAGACTGTCCATGAGGACTACAGGGATCAGATAAAGGCTCTGGGAGAGAAAGCCTCCGCCGCGAAGGATGCTCTTGATGACGCGGTCGAAGCGGACGATGTGGACGAGACGACGATACGCGAGCTCAGCAAGGCTGCAGCGGATGCGAATGCCGATTTGCTAGTGCTCAGAGGAAAGATGAAAAAAGAGCTCAGCTCAGTGCTTACTCCCGAGCAGAAGGAGCTTGTTGGTGAAAAGAGAGCCGAGTTCAAGCAGAAACGTCAGGCCCGCCGCGATGAGATGAAGAAGCGGATGGAGGAGCAAAGGGAGAAGATGAAGCAACGCCAGGAAGGGGCCAAAGGGGAAAGGGGGGAAGATGGAGACAAGCCTGCTGGCCGCAGAAAAGGCAAGCAGGTAGTCGAGGATTAGGAGTGGCCTCTGAGCCTGGGAAATTGGTTGTCGGGTCTTTTCGACATTGAAAAGACCCGCTTCTGCGCTAAGGTAGGTTCTGACATTGAGGGAGCAGATCGCGTTGGGATTTACCGAGGTTCAGATGAGTGGAGAGGATGGCGATACAATAAGGAGAGTGCTCGATGGTGATATAGACGAGTTTGGGCACCTGGTCGAGAGGCACAAGCTGAAGGTCTTCTCGATCGTCGGCAGGCGGGTTCCCTACGCAGATGTCGCGTCAGTCGCCCAAGATGTGTTCATCAGATGCTTCAAGTCGCTGAAGAACTACTCGACTGGAAGACCTTTCGAGAATTGGCTGTCGAAAATCGCACTCAGGACTTGTTATGACTACTGGAGGGGGAAAAGTTCGGATTTGACGGCCGGCGGGCCTGGGTTGTCGGATAAGCATGAGCTATGGCTAGAGAAGGCGAGGGCGGCTGTAAGCCTTGAGGAGTTCGAGACGAAGGCCAGAAGAAATGAGACGGTCGAGATGCTTGACGATGTTCTTGGCAGGCTGACACCTGAGGACAGGGCTCTTGTGACCATGCTCTATCTGGACGAAGTGAGCGTGAAGGATGCCGCTGAGGTATTGGGATGGAGGCTCAGCAAAGTGAAGGTCAGGGCAATGAG
>CAZANS010000015.1:1416-18958 GCA_964486565.1 uncultured Victivallales bacterium | reverse complement strand
GCTTTTGCGATATTTGCGATTTGCAGGCCTATCTTTCCGACACCTATGAGGCAAAGAGTCTTGCCCATGACTTCCTTGCCGGTGAGTCCGTCACGGGAGAAAGTCATCATTGCTTTTTGCTGGAGGGGCATTTTACGGAGCAATGCGGTCCATAGCAGCATAGCCTGCTCGGCGACGGCCCTTGCCGCGTATTCCGGCAGATATGCGGCGGGCAGTGGCGGCTCGGTTGAGGCAAGGAATGGCAATATGTGGTCGTATCCGGTCGACCTGGTGATCAATGCCTTGACGGCACCTGCCCATGAAGCAGGGATGTGGGACTGTGTCCTGATGCTCACTATTGGTGCCGGCGGCTCGGTGTGCCCCGCCTCCTGGATGGTTTTCCATGTGTATTGGCTTTTCAGGCCGGGAGGAAGGAGTCTTTTCAACACCTGCTCCTCCTCATCGAAAGCCTCGTAGAATACAACGGAATGCTTCAGCTTGACGCTCATTTGACGGATCTCCTGTAGTCTTTGCCCACCATCCATTTCTCGAGCAGGCAGTAGAGGATGATGAATAGGTAGCGTGAGCCCATCTCCTTGAGTTTCAGCTTTGAGACCCCCGTGGCCCTGTTTCTCCAGCTTATCGGGATCACCTTGTATCGGTAACCCCTTATCGCCGCCTTGAGTGGCAGCTCCACGGTGAGGTTGAAGTGTGGTGAGATCAGAGGTCGGCAGCCGTCTATCACCTCACGCCTGTAGCATTTGAACGCGTTGGTCGTGTCGTTTGTCTTGAGGTTGAAGAGGATTTTGGCTGCATGGTTGACGATGCGGTTGAGGATGAGCTTGTGGGGTGGGTAGTCCACGACAGACGCCCCTCGGATGAATCTTGAGCCGAAGACGCACTCATCTCCGTCCTGGATGAGTTTGAAATACTTTATCAGGTCTGCGGGTCTGTCGCTTGCGTCAGCCATGAAGATGGCCACTGCGTCGCCGCTGTATTCATCAAGCCCTGCCTTGACAGCCATGCCGAATCCTGGCGAGGCGCGGTTTATGACCAGCTTGACATGCTTATTTTTTTTTGCGAATTCCGCAACGATTTTTTCTGTGTCGTCGGTGCAGTGGTCGGCTACGACGATTATCTCGAATCTGAGACGTTCGTGTTTTATTGCCAGATGCAGGGACTCCATGGTTGACATAATGCATTCCTGCTCGTTGTGTGCAGGTATCACCACCGAGAACATCAGTTTATTTTTCCCTGTTTTTTTTCTTGCCGTTGCTGGAGCGGTGGAGGTCATTTTCCTGAATTCACTCCCTGGTTACAAAAATGGTTTTGCCGTCGCCTGGCTTGTAGTCGCTCTCAGAGATTACTTTTCCCAGTCCGCCGTCGGATTTCGGCGCTGAGATGAAAGAGTTTATGGCATTTGGCATCGGAATACCCATGTTCACGGATCGGTTGTTGCCGAAGGACCAGCCTTCGCCGCCGCGGGCTAGGAATTCAAGGGTTGCGATATCTTCAGACGGTGCGAACTCCACAACCCTGTAGTCCTTGACTATCATCGCTCCAGAGGCAGTCCTGAGCTCCTTGAGCCTGTTGCCCGGAGCTCTTGTTGGGTTATATACAATCGAGCAGTTGCCGAACTGAGGGAAACCGGTGTTTTTGGCTGCTGCGGCTTCTGATGGGTCGGATATTAGTTTTGCCAGGGTTTTCTCGATCAAGTTTTTAAAATCCTCCGGCGAGACGTTCTCCACGACGGAGACGAAGTGTGAGAAGGAAGATATTCTGAATATGTCTGCTTCGGATACCCGTCCTTTCTCTATGCTCCCCAATATTGAGCCGGCATTTATTATCGCTACATTCGGTTGGCGGGTGCCGAAGCGGTTGGCGTTTTCCCTCGCGGCCCATAATACGGCATCGGCGCAAAGCGTGCCGAGGTTGGTCTCCCGGGACTGCATATGTCTTGGGTTGCCGTCGAGATGCGTATGGTTTTCGGCTATGACTGCGCTTTGTGTGCTCAGGGTCTTTGCGATCGGAAGAATTATATTCTTCTGTATGCTCTGATCAGGCTGGGATGCGTCCAGCTCGCCTGTTTGTTCGTCGAGCACCCTGACTAGGCCGCTGCGTCTCGAGATGTGTGATGTCAACCCGTCCGAGTCGAAATTCACACGCAGAAGTCCGGCATAGGTGAAGCGTCCTGGGGTAGTTACAACGGGGACTATTTTCTTGTCCGCATCCTCAGCCAATGCCGGGTAAGCGCTGAAAGGGATCAAGGGATGCAGGCTCTCTGTAGGCAACAACGGGGTATGCCTGTCCGCCATAAGCTCCATCCCGCCCCCTGTCACTACAACGTCAATGTTGCGAAGTTGGCCGATTACTTTCATGTCGTTCTTGAGGTCTTTGAAGTCGGCAAGCAGGACAATCTTGTCAATGCCGTAGCTCACGAGCTTGTCTGCCTCCTGTTGGACAGCGGAGACGATGTCCGGGTCGAAAACTGCCTTGCCGTATGAGTATAGTCTTGTAATGTCGGGGTTGGTCACCCCGATGATCCCGAATCTGCTTCGTCCTCTTTCGACAATTGTGCTTTTGGCGATCCTGCCTGCCTTCTGGAGGGACAGCAGCTTTGGCTCCGCGGAGATGTCGAGGTTGGCGGAGAGGAAGACCGGTCTGGTTAATTTGAAGCTTCCGATGAAGTTGGCGAGGATGTCCGGCCCCATGGCGAAATCCCTGTCTGATATCAGTATCGCGTCGAACTCCATAATGTCCATTGCCATGGCATCATAGTATGGAATTCCTTTTTTCACGCTCATGTCGAAGACCTGGCCTGGGTGGAAGTTTCCGCCCGATGAGACAGCAATGAATGGGCTCCCGTAGACATCTGCTTCGGCCTCCACACGAAGTTTTCTGATAAGCGATGCAATCCTGGCGGCGCCACCGAAATTCTCCATCCCGTGTCCGGGATTAAGCAGGAAGGAATTATGGTCGTTGACATGGAGCAGTAGCATATCCGACTGGACTGGATCCAGAGGATCCCCAGGGAGGATGATCTTGTGGTTGCATGAGATAATCAGCGAAAACAAGGGTAGGATGAATGCGTGTAGCCGCGAGGTCACCCCTTGTTTTTTTGCTTGGAACGATTTTTTCCGCCTAGGCTGTGGGGCTGTGAAATTGGAATCTGTCATTTTTGATCCGGATTGATTACGGAATCGAGACGGCTCTGCGGAGACCTTTTCATCTTGCGTGTCAAGACGGGCCCTTGATTTTGAATGTCGTGACGCGTTTCTTGGGTTTGGTGTCGTCGTCGGGAGCAGTCGGCTGCTGCACCAGATCTGACGTGATGTCTGTGAAATCGTTGGTGCTCATGACAACAGTCTTCATGTGGCTGTCGAGTTTTCTGGGTTGTTTTTCCTGCACGGTTCCCGGTGGTATTATCTTGGCTTTCAGCACTTTTGGCCGTCCGTCCTCAGGCAGAATGCTGAAGTCGCCGTCTTTTTTCCTCGGCTGCATGATCTTTGTCTTGTCGTATGTCAGACCGGTGCCGCTGACCTTGGCGATTACCTTCCTGGGCTCATCTGCCGTCTGTGTGCCGTTGTCGGCATTATTTCCCTCGGTGTCTGCCTGAGGCGGCTCGACTGGTTGCGGCGAAGGTGCCTGAGGTGTCGGTGAGACTATTTTTCCTACCAGGACAACGGGCTTTTGCGGTTCAACCGGTTTGGGTGGTGTCGGTGGTGTCGGTGAGACTATTTTTCCTACCAGGACAACGGGCTTTTGCGGTTCAACTGGTTTGGGTGGTGTCGGTGGTGCTAGAGTGCCTGGGGCCACCTTGCCCAGCATGGTCATGCTGCCGTTGTTCTGCAGTTTTGGCCTGGGGGGGGGAGCCAGCGGGCCGGGATCCACGCTGGAAGGACTTATCCGGACTTCAGGCCTTTTAAGAGTCGGCAGGGGTATCCGTGGATGCGTTGAGTATGATGAGGACAGCGGCTTTGAGATTTGAGGCATGTTCTCGCGCGGTATGACTTCGGTCAACGCGATGGCGCTGCTCGAAGTGTTGACGTTGCTGGGTGGTGGGGCGAAGAACCCGGTATCGACTGGCTGACTTTTCGGGATCATCGTCCCGGTCTGCATGGGGGTGGGCAGCGGCTTGGAAAGCTTGATCACCTTGGTCGCTGGTTGCGCAGTTGATTTGACATGAGGCTTGGTCTGCGGGATCATTGGTGCCGCAGACCTTTCGGAAGGGATCTCGACCTTGAGGACAGACTCCCCCAGGGACACGATGTCGCCATCTTTGAGTATCTTGTCCGAAGGGGTCATCTGATGCGGATTGTCAAGAATCTGTCCGGGCTGCAAAAGCTCCCCGTTCACGAGGGTACCGTTGCGGCTGCCTAGATCTCTTATCCGTATGTTCGGGGGCTCGAGTATCAGGAGGCAGTGCCTCCTGGATATGCGCATGTCCTTCTCCTTGGGGATTTGGAGAGCACAGTCAGAGGATCTCCCGATAAGGCACAGGCCTTTCTCATCAAAGACGAACTCCTCGCCTTTCATGTTCCCTCCGGTGATTCTTAATATGATCTCTTCCTTGGGCATGGTGCAATGCTCTCCTTAGCCAATTGGACAAACAAGCCGTACGAGGCGACAACAGCCGCATCCGAGCCATACAATATGTTGACAAATCAAAATCTCAAACGCTCAAATAAAGTTTTGGGCAAACTTTTTCAGGTTGAGATGACGAGATTGTTGCGATGTACAGCCTCTTCGTCCCCGGAGAAGAATATTTTGCGGATCTCGCAGGACTTTTTCCCGATGATGGCCTCGAGGTCTTGAGATGAGTAGTTCGATAGCCCCTTGGCGAATGGTTTGGAGTCAATGGAGCAGATGGATATGGCATCTCCCCTGTTGAAAGAGCCTTCGACTCTGGCAATTCCTGAAGGAAGCAGGCTTTTCCCCTTGACACGCAGCGCTCTTTCAGCTCCCTCGTCCACAATCAGTGATCCCGAGGTTTTGGAGAAGAAATTGAGCCATCGTTTCCTGGACTGCATCAGCTTGTCGGATTGGGGCAGGAAGATTGTGCCGGTGTCCTCGCACCGCATAATTTTTGTTATTATTCCGGGTATCCGACCGTCGGCGATCACCAAGGTTTCCCCGGTGGAAGTCACCATTTCTGCCGCTGCGAGCTTCGTTAGCATGCCGCCGATGGAAACATCACGGTTGTCTGTGCCAGATGCAGCCAGCCTCATTGAGTGTGTGATTTTTTTTACAACAGGGATTCGCTCCCCGAGCTTGCCTCCTTGAGCCGAGTGGAGCCCGTCAACCGTGGTCAGTATGATTGTCAGGTTGCAGCGAGTCATTATGGCCACCAATGCGGCGAGCGTGTCGTTGTCGCCAAGCCTAAGCTCGTCCACCGAGACGGAGTCGTTCTCATTGATCACGGGAAGGTTGTTCTGTGCCCATAGCTCGCTTATGCAGTTCATTATGTTCAGATGCCTGCCTCTGTGCTTGAGGTCCTCGGCGGTGAGGAGGAGCTGCGCGGCGTGGAAACCGTGCTTGGCGCATTCCTTCTCATACAGCGACATGAGTTTGCTCTGGCCGATTGCGGCGAACGCTTGGACTATGGAGAGGCTGGAAGGTCTTTTTTTGCATTCCATGGCACTCATTCCGAGTCCGACCGCCCCGGATGAGACGAGGATGACGTTGGCGCCGGATTGTTTGAGCTGGGCGATCTGCTCGACAATGGGGGTTATGAGAGTCCTGTCGGTGAGAAGCCTTGTGCCGGCCTTCACGACGATTCTCCTGGCATTCTTCAAATATTTTTCACGTCCTAGCATGTTTTCATTCATAATTGCTCAATGTAACATTGGGGTGATGCCTCGTCAAGCGTTCTTGGCCAAGCTTGTCGTGGTTTTGCATGACAGTCCGCTAATCGTGGTCAATGGCCTCCTGGAGCCTTAGCGCGTCCTGCATGCAGGGGTTTGCTCTAAGGACTTTGCGGAGGGTTTTCCGAGCGGCCTGCCGGTTCCCGGCCATATGCTGGGCAAGTGCCAGATTCAACATTCTCTTTAGGTTCCCTGGATCCATCCTGAGAGATCTCTCGAACAATGCGGCGGCATCCGTGAACTGGTTGTTGGAGAAGAGGATTATTCCCATGTTGTTGAGAGCCATGGTATGGCCTGGATTGATTTCCAGGCATTTGATATAGTTCTCGAAGGCTTTTTGAGTGTCTCCCTGCTCAAAGGAGAAGATTGCGTAGTTGTAGTATAGCTCTGCTGAGTGCGAAGTTCGCAGCGAGAATGCCTTGTCGAAGAAGTCCGCGGCCTTGGCGTTCTCGTTTTCCCTCGATAAGAGCAGTGCGATGTTCATGAATGCGTCGGGGTCTGAAGGAGCTGTCTTGGCTGCCTTGAGATAGTATTCCATGGCCTCTTGAGTCTGCCCTTTGCTTTCCATGAGAATCCCCAGAAGGTTGTAGCTCCTGGACCATGGGGGCATTTTCCTCTCGGCTTCCTTGAGATGGGTTTCGGCCTTGTGGAGATCGCCTTTGATCAGGTATGCCTCGCCTAGGATTGACGCTGCCTCGCCCTCCTCCTTTTCAGGATGGAACGGAGCCGCCTGCGAGTACACGACCGCGGCGGAGAGAGCCATGCAGACGGCAAGCTTTGCGGCACCTTTGCACCCTGAAGATAGAATCCTTCCCAGATTCGACAGTGTCCACGATGCTAGAATGAGGATGCATGGTATCATCGCAACTCGGTATCTTCCGCTGGCGACCAGCAGAGCCTGCCCCGCCCAGAATGCGAAGACAAGGATTAACACATGCCTGTATCTGTATATGAATTCACGGTTGAGCAGGTTGAGGATCATTGCAGTCAGAGCCAGCACGGCGCAGGCACCGAATGCCCAGTGGAATGCTCTTTGGAGTGATGTGAAGTATCTGATGGGGTAGAGGTCTGCGCCGGCGGTCAGCTCGCGATGGCTCCAGACCATCAGCGCCTTGCGCCCGACCAGACCCATCCATGACAATGGATCCTTGATTATGAATATCGCGGTCTTCTGTATCAGAAGGCTGTCCTTGCTGATGCCCAGCTTACGCGACTTGTAGTCGGCGCCGAGATGGAAATCGTCCCAGTCCTGCCCGGGACGCAGGCTGCAGGTGCCGTCGGATTCGGGATTGTTGCCCAGATAAAGATTGAACCCCCCGTTTGCCTGTATCGGGATCGCCTCCCCCAGGATAGCAATGTTGTAGAATGACACCGGGAGGATTGCCATGAGCGCCGTCATTCCGAAGAATGCCATGCCTTTGAGGTTGCCCCTGATGTAGAGGTAGATCACTTCCGAGAACATGAAGAAAAGCGCGAAAGGATGTGTGATGCATGCCAGCCCGGAGCATAGCCCCGCCAAATAGTGGAAAGAGTTGCCATTTCCCGGCAGGCGCAGGGAGAATTTGCTTCGGGAGGCTGCTGGCACCTTCCCGTCGCCGGTGTCGGAGGAGGCTGCTGTCTCCTTGGCTTTGCCGGCAACGAATCTCGGCAATGGATCACCTTTCTCTGATCGGTAGAGCAGGTACAAAGCAGCAGAGAGCAGGGGAATCATCAACACTTCGCTGGTAAGTTCGCCAAGATAGAATATCAGCGGCGGATAACAGCACCAGAGGGCAAGAAACCACAGACTGCCGGCAGGCAGCCCGGCCCAGCCTCGGCATTGCAACCCGGAAGCATCGTCATCCGTGCGCCTGCACAAACTCATCACTCCCAACAGAGGTAAAAACGCCAGGAAACCCAGTATGATCTGCGAAAACCTGATCCAGAAAAAGCATGACGGAAGACTTGCGAACAAGTAGTAGAGCGCCGCAAGGAAGTAAGGGTACAGGGGGGCATGGATGTGGACGTATGGCCAGAGCCATCTCCCGGCAATGATGCTTCCCGCCCAGCTCCAGTACTCCTCCACATCAGGCCCCTTGGGCACATCGAACAAGGGAGATGTCGAGAACTCGTGGAGGTAGTAGATGCGCAGAGAAATTCCAGCGAGGACATAAATGCAAAACAGCATTGCCGTTCTGATCTTGTCCCGGCTCATAGCCTGTGCCTGTCTGCCCTCAATACACTCCGGGGACCTTCTTGCAATACTGCCACATGGGGTATCGAATGCTCAGCCGAGGCAGACCCGGCAAGCATGTATCTCCCCGCGAACCTGACTATTGCCGCCCAGCCCGGGGATGTTGCGCCGCAAACAGCAAGCTCCTCGGCAGTCCAAAGAGTGTCGTGCTCGCACATCCTGTCGCAAAATATGAAAACCCCCTCGAAACCGGATATGTCGACTTCCCTGAACAGCGTATTGCCCATTATATCACACTTGTATGGAAAGCGGAGAGCCCGGAATGGATTGCCCGGGCCCCGCCGACATCAATTGCCTCACTGTTGCTTCAGGGTAAGGACGATGCTTTTGAGATTGTCGTTGCCGTCTTCTCCGGGGACGCTCTCCTCGGATATATCCGTGTTGCCCTCAAGCGCCAGATGCACGATCCTGCGGTCCTTGGCGGTCATCGGCGGCAGAGTCACAGACTCGCCCCAGCGTTTGACCTCCTTGG
This sequence comes from uncultured Victivallales bacterium, assembly GCA_964486565.1. Classification (GTDB taxonomy): domain Bacteria; phylum Verrucomicrobiota; class Lentisphaeria; order Victivallales; family JAADHT01; genus JAFGFR01. The sequence continues at coordinate 10,410 of CAZANS010000015.1, read as the reverse complement.
CAGCATCAAGTGCCTTCTGCCTGATCTGCTCCTCCTTGTCGGGAGACGATTGCTCCTGGGAGTCTCTCCTGTGGTCGTCGTTCCTTCTCCGAGGTTCTCTCCTGTCCCTGTCCCTGTCCCTGTCCCTGTCCCTGTCTCTGTCCCTGTCTCCGCCTCGATCGCTCCTATCGCTCCTATCGCTCCTATCGCTCCTATCGCTCCTATCGCCGGCCTCGCCTCTGTCCCTGCGGGGGCCGCGCTCTCGCTCGGGCTTACGGTATCCGTCAACGTCAATCAGGATCCTGGGGCTCTCCCTGTCCCCCTTGGATACTACCCTGTTCACCAACAGCTGCAAACTGTGCAGGGCGATGCCCTTTTTCCCTATGATCCTTCCGGCATCCTCGGAGAAGACGGTCAGCATGATCGTGCCGTTCTTGTCCTCTGCCTTCACGGAAGCATCCAGCCCGAGATAGTCGAGCATGGTCCCCAAGATTTTCGGTGCCCTTTCGATGGTTTCCTCAGTCATTTCTATTTCCCTTTGCTTTTTTCGTCTGGAGTGTTGCGGTTGCCCGGCTGAATCGCAGGCACCCCGGACGGATTATCAAGTTTCTCTACCAGTCTCTGGTTTACGACTAGCTGACCGATGCTGATGATCTGGCTTACTGTCCAGTAGAGGGTAAGCCCCGACGGCAGTGAGTAGAGCATCACCAGCATGACCAGCGGCATGAACATCATCATCCTCTGCTGCGCCGGGTCGGCGGCGGAGGGGGTCAATTTCTGCTGCAGAACCATTGTCGCGGTCATCGTAAGCATCAGCGGATTGACGGGGACTCCGAATATTGTCCCGACAGTGTCGGGCATCGTGAGGTCGTTGATCCAAAGAAATGCTGTGTGGCGCGGCTCGACTGCCCCGTTCAGCGCTGCGTAGAGCGCGAAGAAGATGGGCATCTGCAGCAGGACGGGGAGGCACCCCCCGACGGGGTTGACGTTGTGCTCCTTGTAGAGCTTCATCATCTCCGTGTTGACTTTCTGGGGGTTGTCCTTGTATTTTTTCCTGACTTCCTGTACAAGCGGGTTGATGCGCTGCATTTTTCTCATCGAGACGTTGGCGCGATGGGTCACCGGCCATAGAAGAGTCTTCACGATGAGAGTCAGCAGTACGATGCTTAGACCGTAGCTGCCGCAGATACTGGAGAGCCAGAGGAGGGCATTGAGCATCAGGCTCGAGAGAGGCTGTAGGAAGAAGGCTCCCAAGATGTAGAGCTTGAGTAGCTTGCCTGCCTCGGGGTCGAGAGCCTGGAGGTTGGCGAGGTTTTTCGGGCCTGCATAGAAGGAGAAGGAGTAGGTTTCCGAATGGCCTTTCGGGAGGCTTATGCTGACTACGGCATCTGCCTCGGCGACGTAATATGTGGTTGGCACGGGATCGTCCATCGGGTGGTCCTTGCGGGCTATAGAGCGCAAGGTCAGCCCGTCGGCGAGAGGTGACGCTGGGAGGAGGAAGCAGGTGAAGTACTTGTTTGTCGTGGCGATCCATCTTGCAGGCGAACGCTGTACTGTCTCGAATCCGTTGGAGTCGTCCGTCTGGACGCCGCCGAAGAGGTTAGAGAAGAATCCCGGCCCGGTGAACGCGGGCTTGTAGACAATCTTGTTGTTCTCGATGTCGAAGTATGCGATCTCGTGGTTCTCGTTGTAGGGCACCTTGTCGTTTGCGAGCCGGTTGATGTTGGGCAGGCCCCCTGCTGATATCCTCACCGAACCGATATGGAGCGGTTCCTCTGCGAGATTCGCAAAAGTGATGTCGCAGCCAACGGTGAAGTTCTCCTTGACCTTCCATTCATGGATGATCTCGAACCGGTGGTCGTCGGGTGTCCTGAACTGCCTCGACAGTGTGAGGATCCCATCCTGTGAGGAAGTCTCGACATCGGTGAGTATCCATGAGGATTCAGGAACTCTCACGCCCAGGGCTCCATAGCTCACACCCTCCAGAAGCACAATGTTCTCGTCCGTCTGGCGGTAGGTCTGCTTGTCGGTGGTGTAGAAGGTCTTCAGCAGAATCTGGGAAATCTGCCCCTTTACAGTGTCTATATAGATCCTGATGAACTCATTCTCGAGCGTGAGGACATCCATCCCGTCAAGCTTTTCCTTGGGGATCTCGTGGATCAGGACTTGCGGCGCGGCCTCTTCTGGTTTCTCTTCCGGCGGGGCAGAAAGGTTATCCGGCTTCATGGCTGGAGCTTCTGCTTTGTCATCCCCTCGGTCAGCGACAACATGTTCAGCTCCCGGCACCTCAATCGCAGGCGTGTCATCAGGCTCGGGAGGGGGCCAGAGCTTGTTTGCAATAGGACCCCAGGCGAAAAGCAGTATAGTGCAGACGACCAGCGCTGCGATTGTTTCCTTGTCGAATTTCAATGTCTGGCCTTGTATTGCATGTTCAGCATACGTGGTTTATTTTTATCGGGCTCCGGGACGGGGTCGAAGCCGCCTTTGCATAATGGCTGGCACCTGAGGATCCTCCAGGCCGTCAGTCGTGCCCCTCGCAGAAATCCGTGTGACTCGAGAGCCCTTTGCGCATACTCGGAGCAGGTCGGCACAAACCTGCACGCAGGTGGAAGCCATGGCGATACAAGCCTTTTATACAGCCGGATGAGTTCTATTGCCGCTGTAGTCAGAGTCCCGCGTCCTTTCCGGGGAGGGCACCAGCCTTCCGGAGAAGGCGGATCATATCCGATTGAACTGCTTGTAGACCAGCATCCGACATCGCCTTTCTGGCAATCAGGACACAGTCCAATGGAAGCAGTCCAGCCTTCAGGAGCCTGAACGACTCCTTGAGCAGCCTCCTCGCCCGGTTTCTCAGGACAGCTTTTCTGCTGTATTTTTTTCCACATATTATCCCGAAGCGGGGCATTCCTGCGGCTGAGGGCGACGACACCAGCAGCATGTATTTCCCGACCAGCTTTCTTCCGTTCGTGCGGACATGGTCGAATTCCGATTTCAATCTCAGCATCTCGCCCGGCAATTTCGATGCGGCACCCAGTTGTACGGGTCCGCGGGCTTCGTCGCTTGCTTTGCTTTCTGGGCTCATGATGGTTTCATACAGGAGCCCGACTGTGCCGCCAGTTTCCAAGCCGATCGTCAGAACGTGAGTCTGGCGCGCCCCTTTATTCTCCTGCGTTTGATTATAGCACGTCCGTCCCTGCTGGACATCCTTGCCCTGAACCCAAGTCTGCGTTTGCGCCTTCTGTTCGAAGGCTGAAAAGTCCTTTTCATATTCTTCTCACCATATTTCCGTTGTTCTTTATCAACACCACCTCCAGGACTCCCGTTTCAGATGCCCAACTCGGCCGGGATATGCCTGGAAGACAAAGATGCCCGCCTCTAACGAGCTGACGAATTTAGCCCTGCTAAAAGGATAATCAAGCAAGTATCGTAAAAAAAGACAATAAACAGCCCAATACCCTGTCCACCTATGCTTTTGACATTCGCCGCCGGCATTGAATATCGGCTTGAAGAAAGTTCAGGAGGGACTATTTTTAGTGAGGCTTTGGATTGGCGGGTTGGATCGTGCTTGCTTCATTGTGGTACCGAAGGTGGGATTTGAACCCACACGCCCGTAAGGACACAAGATTTTGAGTCTAGCGCGTCTGCCAGTTCCGCCACTTCGGCACATGTTTTAGCGTCGTTGCGGGTAAAATATCCGTCTTATGTGAAAAAATCCATCCGGATTTCAAAATTTATGCGAATTACTCTCTGGTTTATGGCGAAAATGCTTGACAAGGCGAAAAGCTGGTGTCGTCTGCTGAGGCTCCCGAACCTCTTCACCGTCCCCGGCGATCCAGTGCTCGGGCATGTGATAGCCGAAGGGGGAATGGGGGTTTTAGACCCTCTGCCCGCAGTCATGGTATCGCTTTGCATGTACTGCTTCGGCCTAGTGGGCAATGACCTTTACGATATAGAAGAGGACAGGGCGGAGCGGCCTGGAAGGCCTCTTGCGTCAGGCGCGGTATCAATAATGCCCGCAAGGCTTGCCGCAGTGTTTTTCCTTGTCGCGGGCCTTCTGCTGGCATGGCGAATCAACGCCGCGGTGTTTGTCGCCGCGGCATGCCTCGGCTTTACGGTGCTTATGTACAACACAATCCTCAAGAGGAACTCTTTCCTAGGCCCTCTAGGGGTATCCTCGTGCAGGGCCCTGAGCCTTTTCATTGGCTACCTTGCCGCCGGTACAGGGACGGATTATCTCAAGAACATGCTCCACCTGTGCTGCATTATATGGCTTGTGTACTTCTTCGCCGTCTCCCTTGTCGCCTACCACGAGACAAGAAAAAAAGTCCGTATGGAGGCAATTGTGCTACTGTGTGCCGTTCCCCTGTCATGGATAATCAGCGCACCTTTCGTCTCATGGGCATTCTACCCGGTAATGCTCCTCAAGGAGCTGAATCCCTCGCTCATCCTCGCATTCTCTGCAACCGGCATCTTCACTTTCATCATCGCCAAAAACATCATCACCTTGATTTTCAAGCCTGAAGCGACCGGGGCAATAAGTTCATCCGTAGGTGAGCTCATCGCCAACATTGTGCTCCTCCAGGCAGCCGGATGCGCCTTCGTCGGCTATCCTAGGCAGGCCCTGATCGTCATGTTGCTCTTTATCCCCGCAAAAATACTGGGCAAAATATTCTATTCAAGCTAGATGGCTGTCAACGTTTGCAGTTCACGGTTGCTGGTTGCGGCAAACCCTGATCTTTCGCCCTAATCATTCCCCTTAATCTCTGTCCCAGAGCCAGTTTCATTACTTTTTTCGTCAATAATCCTCTACTGGTTGGATTTATTCATGCCCTGATGATAAGTTAGGGGGGATTTATTGAAAATCGAGACCGCATCTAGGAAGCTGAGGATGCCCGCGAACGGGAGACGGGAAATATGGACACTGGAAGGAAAAAGCTGCAGTCGCTCATCGCCGACCCGAAGATCACCGAGATAATGATCAACGGGCAGGCAGGAACTTTTATCGAGATTGCCGGGAAAAAACACAGGTCCGAGGTGAAATTCTCCGAAAACGAGATTGAAGACTGCGTGGACGCCATATTCCGCGAGAACGGCAAGAACGTCTCACCAACAACCCCATATGCCGACATTTGCATGCCGGAAGGCTCCCGCGCAAACGTCATCATCAGGCCCCTGGCGAGATTCGGCGCCTCCATCACTATCAGAAAGTTCTTCGCCGACCTCGCCGACCTCGACGACCTCATAGAACAGGGAACACTCAGCCGAAAGATGGCCGACTTCCTCATAGCATGCGTAAAGGGGAAGCTGAACATCGTCTTCTCAGGAGGCACAGGCGCAGGGAAAACAACCACTCTCGAGATGCTCTCAAAGCATATCGCCAAGGACGAGCGCATCATCACCATCGAAGACACCGCCGAACTGAAACTGCACCACAAGAACCTTGTCTCCCTGGAGACCCGCGTGGCAGACGACGAGGGCAAGGGCGAGGTCTCTCTGCAGGACCTAATAAAAAACTCCCTCAGGATGCGGCCCGACAGGATAATTGTCGGCGAGGTCCGAGGAGGTGAGGCTCTCGACATGATACAGGCCATGAGCACTGGACACCGCGGCACAATGGGCGTCGTGCACGGCAGTTCACCCGTGGAGGTGGTCAGCAGAATCGAGACCATGATACTCTCCTCTGGCATTAAACTCCCCATAGAGGATGTGCGTAAGATGATCGTCAACTCGATTGACCTTGTCGTCCAGCAGGAACGTTTCCCCGATGGCGTGCGAAGGATCACCTACGTCACCGAGATAAAGAATATCGTCAACCGCGACATTGAGCTTCACAACCTCTTCGCATTCATCAAGTCAGGGAGCTGTCCCGACGGGAAAATTCGTGGCGAGTTCCGCGCAGTGATAAAAAACTACCCGCATTTCTACTCGGATTTCATAAAGGCTGGATTGCTCAGCGAGAACACCTTCAACGATGGAGGCGCAGTAGTCCTCGAGAAAGCATGACACAAGAACAACTCAATCATAAGGAACAACGGGGAATGCGCCCTAAACCTCTGATAATGGTGATAGACGACGAGCCGCGGCACTGCGTGCTGTACTCCGAGGCGCTTGCTGCTTCCGGCCTCTCGGTTGTCACAGCATCATCCGCAGAAGAGGCTCTGAAATCCATAAATGACCACCCGCCGGACATGATTATCAGCGACGTCAAGATGCCCGGCATGGACGGCATCTCATTCCTTCGCGAAATCCGCAAAGGCCTTCCCGCTCTGCCCTTCCTTCTCGTCACGGCATTCGGGGAAGTACGGGATGCCGTCGAGGCTCTCAAGCTCGGCGCAGTGGACTACCTCGAGAAACCCATTGACCTCGACGAACTCCTTTGCGCCGTGAGGGACAGCCTCAAGATCGGGCATGACCAGACTACAGACGGACTGGGCAGCATTCCAAAAGACCTGCTCAAGGGTGTCATCTGCGAGAGCCAGGAAATGCGCTCTGTGATGATTAACGCTTGGCGTGTGGCTCAAAGCGATGCCACTGTGATGCTCACTGGAGAAAGCGGGACAGGAAAAGAGGTCGTCGCATCGTTCATCCATAAAAGCGGGAAAAGGTGCAAAAAAACGATGGTGGCCCTGAACTGCGCCGCCATCCCGGCGAATATCCTTGCCAGCGAGCTTTTCGGGCACCGCAAGGGAGCATTCACCGGCGCCACTTCCAACAGAGATGGGATTTTCCTCGCCGCAGACAAGGGCACACTTTTCCTCGACGAGATAGGAGACATGCCACTCGAGCTGCAGCCGTCCCTCCTGAGAGCCATCGAGACAGGGTTCATCTCCCCGGTGGGCAGCGACAGTGAGACAAAGGTGGACCTCAGACTCATCGCCGCCACGAACACAAACCTCTCAAAGGCCGTCGAGAACGGCGAATTCCGCAGAGACCTCTTCTACAGGCTTAACGTCATCGCCTTCGAGCTGCCACCCCTGAGGGAAAGGCCGGAGGACATCATCCCAATGGCACACTTCTTCCTCTCCAAGCATTCGGGCAGGCAGAAACGTTTCTCGCAGGCGACCTCGCAGCTCCTGCAGAGCTATACATGGCCCGGGAATGCCCGCGAACTGGCAAACGCCGTCGAACGCGCATCCATCATCTCGAACACAGACATCATCCTTCCTGAACATTTGCCGCCGGCTGTCGCCAGCGCAATGGCACGGCATATCTGCCCGTCACACGAGCACGAGCCCCAGACGATCAGCCAGATGGAGATAAATACCATAATAAATTCACTGAAGAAGGTGGAGGGAAACCGGACGCGAGCCGCGCAGATGCTAGGCATCTCTCGAAGGGCTCTCCTATATAAGATAAAACGCTTCGGAATCTCTCGATGATTCAAGCTCGCCGAAATTGTATTTGCCACCAACCGAATCTCAATGATTTTTCCACATAGCCAGCTTGCAAGCCATCAACATCAATGTAGATTTATCCGAGGAATTGTTAATGCCGTCAATGAAGGGTTTTTTGAGGTTCCATGCGTAAAAGGGCATATTTTGAGTGTTTATTTCTCTTGGTTTTTTTGCTGGGTGGCTGTGTCTCAGGCTCCATGGAGCGCGAGTATGTCACTATCCAAGGTGCTGTGAGCCGACCGGGGAGGTACTTCGTTAACAAACATGTGCCTTATATCATCCTGCTTTTCGAGGCGCGGGGATATGCCCCGGACGCCGACTCGGAGAACGTGATAGTCGAACGGCAGGGCAAGTCGGTGATCCTCGACCTGAGTATCCCCGAAAACCGGCCGCCGCCGCACTTGGCGGAGCAGTTCAGAGTGCATCCATACGACCTGATAACTGTACCCAGTAAAAAAATCCCGGCCAATGAGGCCATCGAGTGAAATCCAAACCATAAGGCACCCGGAAATGGCAGCGACAGACATACATGGCGGAGATGCCTCCGCGATAGCACGTAGGGCAGGCCTCCCTAATATACCTCCCGTGACTCTTGACTTCAGCGTGAATGTCAACCCTTTCGGGATGCCTCTGCATGCCGAAAGGACAATTTGCTCGATGTCCCCGGAAAAACTTTCCGGGTATCCAGAACCCTATGCGTCAAAAGCCTGCTCGGGCTTGGCCCGCTCGCTTGGCCTGCCGGAAAACAGCCTGCTTCTGGGAAACGGGTCAACCGAGATCTTCTCGTGGATAGTACAGACAATCAAGCCCCGCGCCGCGTGCGCCCTCGCGCCATGCTACAGCGGCTATGCCGAGGTTTGCCGGGCTGCCGACATCGTGTTCGACCCGATGGTGGCATGCTCAAAGGGGAAAAACTTCAAAGTTGACTTCAAGAATCTTTGCATTTCCGGTGTGGACTTGCTTTTCCTCGCCTCACCGAACAACCCTACCGGAGTTGCGCTGCCAAGAAAAGCATTGCTGGACTTCATCGGCCGCCACCCGGATACCTTTTTTGTCGTGGACGAGTCATTCGTTGACTTCATGCCTGAGGTAAAAAAAACAAGCCTGTGCGAAATCCGCAATCTGCCCGAGAATGTCGCGGTGGTCAGGTCGCTGACAAAATTCTTCGCCATCGCAGGGATAAGGCTCGGGATGGTGTACGCCGCCCCGGGTGTAATTGCGAAGTTCGCAAAAAAGCGCCTCCCTTGGAGCGTCAACTCGATCGCGCAGGCAGTCGCACCGAGTCTATACTCCGACAAATCATACAACATCTCGACTCGCGATAATATCTGCGAACTTCGCAAGAACTTTGCCCAAGAACTGCTTGACTCGGGGCGAATCAAGGTATATCCAGCGGAGGCCAACTTTTTTTTGTGCGAGCTGCTCGAAGGGGATGTGGCGGCACTCCAGGCCGAGCTTCTGATGAAGGGCGCGCTTATTCGCTCGTGCGCCGACATCCCGGGCCTCGACGGGAGTTTCTTCCGTCTGGCAGTCAAGGACGCGAAGTCGAACCACTGTCTGGCCGCAATGATTTCCGGCAGTCCCCTCGATGGCAGGGGCAGGGGAGGGAAGGGTGGACGCA
>CAZANS010000015.1:0-1406 GCA_964486565.1 uncultured Victivallales bacterium | reverse complement strand
GCAAATTCCGACCAGTCATGATCGTAGGCACCACCTCCGGCGCCGGGAAAAGCATCATCGCAGCAGCATTCTGCCGACATTATGCGAGACTGGGTCTCAAGGTCGCCCCTTTCAAGGCGCAGAACATGTCGCTGAACTCCTATGTGACGAAAGAGGGCGGTGAGATGGGCAGGGCGCAGGTCGTGCAGGCCAGGGCTGCAGGCGTGGAGCCGCATACCGACATGAACCCTGTGCTGCTCAAGCCCACAGGCGACTCAAGGTCGCAAGTGATAGTCAACGGGAAAGTCGCTTGGTCCTGCGGGGCGAGGGAGTATTACGAGGGAAAGCGAGACCTGCGCGTCAAGGCCCGCGCCGCGTTCGACCGCCTGGCCGCAAGATTCGAACTCGTCGTCATGGAGGGCGCTGGAAGCCCCGCCGAGATAAATATCATGCACCGCGATTTCGTCAACATGGACATGGCATGCCACGCCGACGCTCTCACAATCCTAGTCGCCGACATTGACCCCGGAGGTGTCTTCGCCTCGATATATGGCACGCTCCGACTTCTGCCCGAGCACTTCAGAAAGCAGATAGCCGGGATCATCATAAACAAGTTCCGAGGGGACGTGACTTTGCTCGACAACGGCATCAGTGAGATCGAGACCCTTGCCGGGGTGCCCGTCCTGGGAGTCATGCCTTTCATGGCAAACCTTGACATCGAGGAGGAGGACTCCATGGGGCTTGATGCCAGGCGCAACTCGCGAGGAATACGTGTGGACACATCGCAAAAGCCGACAGTTGACATTGCCGTGATCCGCCTGCCCAGGATCAGCAACTTCACCGACTTCAACTGCTTCGAGAAGATGAAGGGGGTAAATCTGCGTTATGTCCCCAGCACCGCGAAGCTCGGAACGCCAGATCTGATCGTGATCCCAGGCACAAAAAACACAATCGCCGACATGGCTTTCATGCACGACTCCGGTCTTTCGGAAGCTGTCCTGCAACTAAATCGCAACGGCGTCCCTGTCATAGGCATCTGCGGCGGATACCAGATGCTCGGGGAAAAAATCTCCGACCCAGACAACATCGAGGGTGATATCCCGGAAATCAAAGCCCTCCAACTCCTTGAATGCGAAACTGTCATAACAAAAAGAAAACAGCTATGCAGGGTAGAGGGAGAAGTCCTCTCCCTGAAATTTGCGGAGAAAGGAACAAAATTCAAGGGATACGAGATTCATATGGGCGTGACAACTACAGTTAAATGTGCGCCCAACGACAGCCCCTTGAAGATCATTACCCGGCGCGGACGCAAATGCGCCGAGGACGAAGGTGCCACGTCCAGCGACAATTCCGTCTTCGGCTGCTATATCCACGGTCTCTTCGACGAACATGAAATAAGAACCCAGCTACTCCAATGGCTCGCTCAG
>CAZANS010000014.1:0-19312 GCA_964486565.1 uncultured Victivallales bacterium | reverse complement strand
GATTCGAACCAGGGACCAAGTGATTAACAGTCACCTACTCTACCGCTGAGCTACGCAGGAACGGATACTTTTAAAAACTTGCCGGTGAAACCTGCCTGACGAAAGCCTGGAATCACGGGCGGCGATAATTTTAGCACACCTCAAGAGAAAGTCAACTCCCTAAGGGAAAAATCTTCGACATTCTATTAAGACTAATTGGCTCTGTCCTATAAGTCCACGGCCTGCCGTGTGATTTTGGCGGGTTCGAGGCTGCAATATTCGAGGAGGAACGACGAGGCTGGTATTTATCCGCCTCATGCGCGATTGACCCCGAACCCAATGAAAAGACTGCGCCGTGGGCGTTACCTTGTGAAAACCGAGCAGTCGAGTATGCCATAGGCATCGAAGCAGCTCCTGGTGGTGAGCCAGATCGCCAGGAACACGGTCATCGCCGTGCCTGAGAATATCGCGATCATGATGGCGATCTGATATTTTATGGCCGTCATCGGATCCGCGCCGCCGAGTATGACACCTGTCATCATGCCGGGCAACGCGACCAGCCCTATTGTGGCCATGGTCGCCACCGTCGGAAGCAAGGAGGCATGTAGGGCATCGCGGAAATACGGATGCACCGCCTCACCCAGGCAGGCGCCCTGTGCAAGGCTCTGGTGATATGCCTTCTCGTTCTTGGCGATGGCCTCGTAGAAGCTTTTCAAGCCGATGATGTCGGCGCGCAGGCAGTTGCCCAGCACCATTCCCGCCAGGGGTATTACATACTGGGCATCTAGCCATCCTGGGCGCTGGAGGATGGGTCCGACAAATACCAGCACCGGGATTGCCGTGCCGACAAGCAAGGCGACGAACACCGGGACGGCGAACCGTTTGATGCTGAGCTTGCAACCTCTCAAAATCGAGCCGTCAGCCACGACAACCATCACCACCATCCATCCGAGGTTGAGCCATGGGTTGTTCAGCCGGAAGACGAACTCCAGATAAAAGCCCACGAACAGCAGTTGCACGGTCATCCGCGTGATGGCGATGCCGGTGTCCTTTATCATCGGCACGCGCTGGTAAAGCAAAATACCCAGCGGCAGGATCAGCAGCAGATATCCCGCAGCCAGCGACCAGAAGCTTATGTCAACTATCTCTTTCATGCCCTCGCCTCCTTGATTCCGGGCTTCCCTTTTATCTCGATGACGCGGCTGGAGAACCCCATCCACTCGGTATCGTGCGAGACCGACAGCACCGTCAGGTCCTTCGCCCCGTTGAAATAGCCGGCCACGGCCTGCTTGTTGGTCTTGTCCAGCGCGGAGGAAGCCTCGTCCATCAGGATGATCCCTCTGTCGAGCAGAATTGCAGAAACAAGCGCCATCCGCTGCTTTTCCCCGCCGGAAAGGGTTGAAATTTCCTTCTCAAGCAAACTCTGCGGCAAGTTGAACCTATCGAGTAGTCCAGGAATACGTTCCAGATTGCCATGTATCCCAGAGTTTGCCTTGTACTTGAAGGGGCGCTCGAGTGCATCCCTCGCCGTGCCCGGCCCCAAGTCGGGCTCCTGGGCAACATATGCCAGGCTACGGCGGGACTCCCATACGGTCTGGCCGTTAAGTGTCCTGCCGAGTATTTTTAACACCCCCTCGCTGGGGGAGACAAGGCCGAGCAGGCACTTGAGCACGGTGGACTTGCCCGACCCGGAGGGACCGGCAAGCGTGACCTTCTCGCCGCAAGGCATGTCAAGCGAGAAGCCGCAAAGCACCGGCACAGTAGTGTCGAAGCATACCGAAAGATTCTCTATCTCGATCGCGGTTATTGACTCCATAGCAAATCAATATACTTCCTGAGCGAGACAATTGCAAAACTCTTCATGGTCGCGAGGCCTCAGCGCCTTTTGTGGGGCAGGGTCGTCCCGCCCCTGCTGTCTTCACCTCGTCTGGGAATGAGCTTGTGATCCTCAATACACTCCTGCATTCCCGCCTGCGAAGCAAGCAGCTTTTCAATCTCGCCGCGCCAACGGCACAGCGCCTCATCGTTCAACCTATAGTGCACCCGGCAGCCGCGACGCTCGTCAATCACCAGCCCAGCGTCGCGCATGACCCTCAGATGCTGGGACACCGCACCCTGGGTGACATCAAGACGCGCCGCAAGCGCGTTGACGCACAACCCCCGGTCACGAAGCAAACAGAAAATACGAACACGCGTACCCACCGACAACACCTTCAAAAACCTCGCCAAAGACTCGCAGTCATCCATAATATTAGCTCCTGCTAATAAGCTAATGCGCCGGTTTGCCCCTGTCAAGAGATTTTCGGGCAATTTTTTCTTTTTCCATGGTTTTTTTTGTGTGTGGTGCTAGATTTCATCCCTTTTAAGGCATGCCCTGCCGCGACGGCGTGGCGCGGGCAAAGGTCAAAGACGTAAAGAAAAAAGAAAAAGGATTGGAAGAGATGGCTAATCTAGGCTATGACGACACACCTGTGATTCCCGGCTCGAGCTACAAGGTGCATGACGGCGCCCGTCCGCAGCCAAAGGTGGTGACCCCGGCGCAGGCGTGCTGCGGGGCACCTTCGGACGCGATAGTGTTGTTCGACGGCAAGAGCCTCGACGGATGGCTCTCGTGCAAGACAAACGGGCCTGCTCAATGGAAGGTCAAGAACGGCTATATGGAGGTAGCGCCTGGAACCGGGAGCATATACAGCAAAGAGGCTTTCGGGAGCTGTCAGCTTCATGTCGAGATGGCCACGCCTGAAGTTGTGAAGGGCGAAGGGCAGGGGCGCGGGAACAGCGGGATTTTCCTGATGCGCAAGTACGAGATCCAGGTCCTGGACTGCTACGAGAACCCAACCTATGCCGACGGCACCATCGGAGCGATATACGGGCAGTTCCCGCCTCTGGTCAACCCCTGCCTCAAGCCCGGAGAATGGCAGACCTACGACATCATCTGGGAGCCGCCAGTGTTCAAAGGCGAAAAACTCGCCACCTCGGCCAGGATGACTGTCCTGCTGAACGGGATCGTCATACACCACGCCAAGGACCTGCAAGGCCCCACGGAGCACCGCAAGCTCGCCCAGCACGTTCCGCACCCGGAGAAGCTTCCTCTGGAACTACAGGACCACGGCGACCTCGTGCGTTTCCGCAACATCTGGTATCGCCAGCTCAAAGACTACGACACGCAGTAAAAAATCTTCCTCAACCCACTCTCTAAGCCATCTGGAAGGGTGTGTTAGGAATTGGTTAGGAATATTTTCAGAAAAGCATTTGTTTTTCTTCCGGAGGCTGTTAGATTAGCGTTTGTCTAGCTCCGTATGTATGCGGGGCAGAGTCTTCGGGCATACAACGGAGCCCGAGGTCGAGGTGGGAAAACAGAAATCCAAAACGATGAGGAGGAGAGAATGGAGAAGGAAGATAAGAAGGGATCTTCTTCGCAGAATGTGTTAAATGTGATCTTGGTGATCATCTGCGGCGCGATCATGGGGTTGTTCGTGTACGACTACATCAACAAGAACAACCAGATTGCCGATCTGCGTGAGGCGGAGCGGGACAGTGCCAAAAAAAGTGTCGAGCAGCTTGAAGTCAAGTGGGAGCAGAGGGTCAACCGACTGGCTGAGATGTACAGCGACACATCCATGAGCAACGTGACTGTCCCGGAAGGCGTGCCCGTCAGCGGCGATGAGAACGAGCGCATCAAGTCCGACATCGCCCGCAACATCTCAGATAACCTTTCCCCGATAATGGCCAAGATTGACGAGGGGCAGGGGATGACGAACGAGAAGCTGGACAAGATCATGAACGATCTTCTCGACCTCCTCGACAAGGAGTTGAAGAAGAGCGTCGAGCTACGCAAGCAGATGGCCGAGGAGGTCGCCAAGGAACGTGCGATTGCCGGCGTCCTACAGTCGGAACTCACCGAGACGCAGAAGATCGTTTCGGAACTGAACGGCTTCACAAGCGAGCTTAGAGGGATGTACCTTGCAGAAAAGCCTGACGACTCGGCCTTCGGCGACATCGGGCGTGCGGCGATGTGCGTGCCGCAGTTCGCAAAGAACGCCCTTACATTCGACTGGTTCACCTCCACGGACCGCATAAGGGCGAAGAACGAGCTCGATGCCAAGCACAGGGAGATCATGGACAGGTTCGAGGCAGTCGGCAATCCAAACGCCCAGGTAAGGAGGGTGCCTATGGTCAGCATCAGGAGGAATTTCTTCGACTGGGATGTCAGACCGCAGGTCGAGAGAAAAGCTGACGAGCCGGAACTCATTAAGTGATATTGAGGCTGATTCTCGCAACATTGACTATGACGTTCTGCCGCTTTGCAATTGCGGCAGAACGTTTTGTCATTATAGGCGAGGCGGAGGCTCCTGACGTACTGGCGACATCACGGGAATTCGGTATGTTCGCTGAAAAGATCGTTCCTGGCTCGCAGCTTATTATCATGGGGGCTGTAGTGGCTTTGAGTTTCGACTCCAGGTTGTCCAATTTCGACATTTCATCGCGTGTGAGGATGAGCTGCCATGGCGACACTGCCGACACTGCCGCGCTGCCTGAACTTGCCTTGACATCACGCCGACGGGGCTCCAAGGAACTACCCGACCAACTGCGACTATGGAAGAAGGGGCCCTCTTTCAACGCGAGGCAGACCGGGAAGAATATTGCCATTTCAACCTCAGCCTCCCTGCTTGAGGAGTTTCAGGAGGCAGCCAAAATGCCAGAAGAGGGGGATGATCTCATGGTCAGGCTCTATCCTTACACATATCTACGGAGATGTCCGGGGAATGTGCCGCGACTGAAGGAATATATCGAGAATGCTCTGGATGCGAGAAAAGGCGGTTGGGAGCTGCCGGACAGCGACGCTCTGGAGCACATGCTCAGACAGTTCGAACGCCTGACACTCAAAGTCGCAGCAGATGAGGCTGTTGTTAAAATGTCCATCAACGCAACAGGGGCGAAAGGCTCGGAGTTCGCCGCACTTATCGCCGCGCTTCCAGGCAATGAAATTGATTCCGAAAGTATTGCACAAATCGTTCAACATCTCTCCGGCAACAGCTCTTTCGACATTGCACAGGTGCTGGACAGAGCGGTTTTCGCGATTTTATCAAAATTTTTTCCCGCAGCGGACCCGAGGGATTTCACACACCTTTTCACTGTCAAAGCCTCGCACGACAAATCCTCCGCGACAATAGAGGTTTTGCTGACCCAAAATGCTGTTGTAGAGGCACTTGCAAGATCCCAAGCAAGTCTTCACATGCCTCGCTGAAGGCAGCATAAAGATGTCTCACCAGGATTATGCGCCGTGCCGAATGCCATCATAGTCAATGCCCTACAGAGAAAATATTATTGAAAAGCACGTTGCATTTTTGTTTTGTCGTGTTAATTTATCCGACAAGTGAGGTATTTTGAGTTAGGAATTAGGAAATAAGAATTCATCTAATGAGTCCGGCATGCCGGACCGATAGGGATTTAAGTAAAGAAATCAGGAGGTCGGTTATGGCTATGTTCAATAAGATCATGAATGTTCTTGTTCTCGTGCTCTCAGTGTGTGCTGTGGTGTTCGGGTTCTTCCTCTTCGAGAAACGCGATGAGCTAAGGAACCGCGGGGACAAGATGGCGAAGGTGATAAACACGGTGTCGGCGACTCTCGACAGGAACAGCAACACCGAGATTGCCAAACTGCTTGTCCCTGGCAAACTCGAGCTGGATTCGGAGAAAGATGCGGCAGCGACCAACAACCTGAAGATCTCGCTATACCACGACAACTATAAGAACCTCGAGACTGTGCTCAGGCCATTTCAGGATCAGGCGAACTTGATCATGACCCAAAGGGATATTCTCGGAATCACCCTCAACAATGTCATGATCACGCTTGAGGTTCCGCAGGCCGACAATTTCGCCTCGATCAACTTCCAGCATGTTGACAGGTACGAGGACACCAGGACCGAGCTTCTCGGGGTGGTCAAGAAGGTCAACGACCGCGACAACGCTCTTGTGAGACAGATCGCCGACTCAGCAAAAGTCATAGGTTTTACACTGGATCCCGACTCGCTCAAGAACCTCGACGACTTCAACACACCCCTGCAGGACTTCGACACAAAGGTCAGCGAGCTCAAGACACGCTCCGACGCCTATGCCAGCCATATCGAGAGCGTATGCCGTATTCTCGAGATATCGAGTCCCTCTCTTGAAGGCTCAGACTATGCCGAATCTCTGACTACAGCGCGCACCGGAGTGCAGGACGTCAAGGACGAGTTCGAGGCCACAAAAGTTGACCTCAGGAACACGAAGCAGAAGCTGGCCGAGACCGAGACAAGGCTGAACCAGGAGATCGAGAAGGTAGCCAAACTTGAGGCAGAAGTCGTGAAACACTTGGCTACAATTGATGATCTTTTGGGTCGAACCGCGGACGGCCGTTCAGCCGAGGCTAGCAAAGACACCCTTGTCAACATGCTAGAGGGCAATGTTCTAAGGGTTAATAAAAAATGGGATTTCGTCGTAATAGACTTGGGCCGCGAGGCGGAAAAGAACGTAATGATACGCGGGACAAAAGAAAAGCCAACACCAGTGACAGTGGCTCTTCCCGAGGGCAAGGTTATGGATATAGCGCGTGGCAACAGGTTCCTCGGCCAGATCAAGATCACCCGCGTGAACGACAACTGTGCGATAGGCGACATAATTGGCGACACCAAGCAGGGTGATATCGAAACTGGGGACAGGGTGTTCTTCGCCAGGGCTGTGAAACCTGATGACGGCGCGGGCGGCGCGGCGGCTCCAGTGGCGGGCGGCGAAGTCCTTGCTGCTCCACCCCCGGTGGACGACGGCGATTTCGACGACAATTTCTGATAAATAAAATTATTCGGAGGGAGCAAGAATGTATAAGTCGGTTGTTTTCACGATAATCACGGTTCTGACCGTGATATGTCTGGCGGTAGCGGTGTTTTTCCAGATGCAGGAGATGAGCATATACGAGATGTTCCCTTTCTAAGCGAGAGAGGGTTAGACGATTTTGACTTAAAGCTGTCCGTTGGACGGCTTTTTTTTTCCGCAGGAGGCTGGTCATGCATAAGTTTATCAAATTTGTGTTCTTGCTGTTGTCGGCCCTTATTCTAAGTTCATGTTTCGTTACTGAGCGAGAGAGGCGCGGGGTGAGCAACATACCCTTCAACGCCCCGGAGCAAGGAGGGGGAAGGACATTTGACGGGGATTTCTAGCAGTGGTGACTGAGGTATATGCTGTCACAGCAGCGATTGGCCTTGGCTCATATCTTGCCGGAGCCGTTCCCTGTGCCTATCTTCTGGGAAAGGCAAACGGGATTGACATCCGTATGCACGGCAGCGGAAATGTCGGGGCCACAAATGTCCGAAGGGTTCTGGGGAGAAAATGGGGCATACTCTGTTTTTCCCTTGACTTCCTTAAGGGCTTCATTCCTGCGCTGGCCGCTGTGCTTTTGGCAAGGCAGGGAAGTCTCGGCATAGACGACACCGCCGTTGTCGCTGCATGCCTGGCCGCGGTCGCGGGGCATGTATGGCCTGTATATCTGGGCTTCAGGGGAGGCAAGGGAGTCTCGACGATAGCCGGAGTCCTTCTGGCGGTGGCTCCGTTGTCCCTGCTCTGCGGAGGCGCTGTCTGGTTTCTTGTATTCAATCTCTCTCGCTATGTGTCGTTGTCCAGCATAGTGAGCGCGATATTTCTGCCATTCAGCGCGCTATTCTTTTCCAGATGGGGTATATATCCCCTGTCGAACATTCTACAAACCATGCTTTTCGGCATGGCCGTACTTGTAATCGTCAAGCATTCGGGGAATATTAAACGGCTTATGGAAGGAACAGAGAGCAAGTTTGAGAGGAAACGGAGCGAGTTAGGTGAAAAAGAAGCTTAAAACAGCAGTTTTGAGCGACGGTGCATGGGGCACCGCGCTGGCTTTGACGTTGCTTGAGAACGGACACCACGTAAGTTTATGGGGGCCGTTTCCCGATTATCTGTGCGAAATTCGCAAGTCAGGTGAGAACCGCCGTTTCCTTTCTGGTGTTAGGATCCCGGAAAGTTTGGAGCTGCAGGAGGACATGGGCGAAGCAGTCGCGGATGCGGAAATACTCGTCCTGGCAGCCCCTGTGAGATACTGCCGGGGCACACTTGAACAGCTCGCTCCGCTGATCCGGGAGGGGCAGTTGCTGCTGAACGTGGCAAAGGGTATTGAGTGCGGCTCGCTGAAAAGGATAAGCGAGATTTGCGTTGAAGTTCTAGGCGGCAAAGCGAGTTACGCTGTCCTTTCCGGCCCGAGCCACGCGGAGGAAGTCGCGCGCAAACGCCCGACCGCGGTAGTAGCCGCATCATACGACAGCTCGATCGCAGATAAAATACAGCATGCCTTCATGAACAACTATTTCAGGGTATATACCTCAAGCGACGTTCCCGGCGTGGAGCTGGGAGGGGCGCTGAAGAACGTTTTTGCCATAGCCTCAGGGATAGTTGACGGGATGGAGCTGGGCGACAACGCCAAGGCGGCACTAATGACCCGTGGAATAGCGGAGATGGCCAGGCTGGGAGTTGCGATGGGGGGTATGTCGGAGACTTTTTCGGGGCTCAGCGGAACAGGAGACATGATAGTGACCTGCACAAGCGGGCACAGCAGGAACCGTCATGTCGGCGAGGAGCTTGGAAAAGGACGAAAGCTTTCGGAGATACTGGATGAGATGGGCATGGTTGTCGCGGAAGGGGTCGGCACGACAGAGAGCGGATATCAACTTTCCAGATCGAAAGGGCTGGACACCCCGATAATAGCAGAGATGCATGCGGGGCTCCACGAGGGCAAGGATCCCCGTGAATGTCTGCGCGACCTGATGGGGCGCAAGGCCAGAAGAGAGCTTGACTGATATACAATAATTCACAGGAGACTTTTACATATGAGGTTCAAAGTTGTCTTTTTGTTCGGTGCTTGGCTGGGGTCTGCGTTGGGGCTGGTGTCTTGCGCGATGGCGAAGAAGGCGGCAGACCTCCAACCCCTCGGGGCTGAAGAGCTTAAGATTCTCGAGATCATGGGAGGGAGAGTCATGGAGGACGGGAATATCGGCATCGGCGATGTGACGGTACTGCGCAAGACAAAAGAGATATCCATGCCAGGTTATGTCAACATAAACAAGGGCGAGCTCGAAGTGCTTATCTCCACCCCCACGGGCAGGAATCACGAAAGTCTGATTGTCAGCGACATTGACCCCTACCATCTCCAGCTCGCCTTGTTCCTGATAGGTGCCCGTAACGGCACCCGTATGCCGCCTGTCGAACCGCAGAAAGGCCAGGAGGGGGGGCTGCTTTCGCAAGGATCCTTGATAGACATCTGGGTCGAGCTGGAAGGCTCGGGGAGGTTTCCGATAGAGAAATGGCTAAAGAACAGGAAGACGACCCGTGAGTACGAGCGTAAAGGATGGGTATTTGTCGGGTCTAGCTTCTCGTCCGACAAAATATGTTTGGCGACAAGGGAGGGCAACATCGTGAGCACATGGAGTTTCGGCAACACGATACTGGACAATCCTTCGCATAGCGGCGACACGGACGACTGGTTCGAGTCATATTCAGAGACGATGCCGGAGTTCAAGACCCCGGTAAGGATATTTTTTACCCTGCGCGAGTAGCATCCCGGCATTCGCCTTCACCCTAACATAGGGCTCTAATGGATACATTCCGTATAAAAGGAGGATGCCGTCTTTCCGGCAGCGTCAGGATCAGCGGCAACAAGAACGCCATACTGCCGATGATAGCCGCATCCCTCCTTACCGACGAGGAGATCGTCCTGCGCAACGTCCCAGACATCCTCGACGTAAGGAACATGCTCGACACCGCGTCGAATCTCGGCGTCGAGATAGCTTTCAAGGAGAATAACTCTCTTGTCCTGCGTTCCAGGGATATTAAAAAATGCGAGATACCGCGAAGGCTGTCTTCGCTCACCAGAACTTCGATCCTCTTCGCAGGCCCCCTGCTCCATCGTTGCGGCAAGGCTGTTTTCTGGGCTCCCGGTGGCGACGGCATAGGACGGCGAAGACTGGACACGCACTTTTACGGACTTACAGTGCTCGGCGCGGAATACCACTCTGGAAACAGCCCGTTCAAGCTGACGGCATCGTGCCTTAAAGGTAGGGAGATGTTCTTTGACGAGGCCAGCGTGACGGCCACAGAGCATATAATGACGACAGCCTGCCTGGCCGATGGCCTGACTGTGATCAGGAACGCCGCAGCCGAGCCCCATGTCCAGGATCTTGCGAACTTCCTCAGAGCCATGGGTGCGGATATCAGGGGCATCGGCACGAACACGCTTGAGATTGTGGGTGCGAAAAAGCTTCACGGCGTGGACTATACTGTATGCGGGGACCATATTGAGGCCGGAAGCTTCCTTGCCATGGCCGCAGCCACGGGAGGGGGGATAGAGATTTGCGGCATAACTCCCAGAAACCACTGGATGACCCGTCGTGTCTTCGAGCGGTTCGGGATACTTTTCGAGATGTCAAACGACAAAATAATCATGCCCGAGGGGCAGAAGCTGCGCGTGAGACCTGATTTCGACCGCGGCATTCCCATTATCGCCGACGGCCCTTGGCCGCAGTTCCCAAGCGACATGATGAGCTGCACTATCGTCATGGCCACACAGGCCAAGGGCGCGATGTTGTTTTTCGAAAAGATGTTCGAGAGCAGGATATACTTTGTCGACCTCCTGATCCGCATGGGCGCCAACGCGATCGTATGCGACCCACACCGGGTTGTCGTCACAGGCCCGTCAAGACTAAGAGCAATAGAAATGTCAACCCCCGACATCAGAGCAGGCATGGCAATGCTCATCGCAGCACTGTGCGCCCGCGGCACCAGCACGATACACAATGCCTCCGTCATACACAGGGGCTATGAGGATATAATAAACAAAATTGGCTCGCTTGGCGGGCAGATATCATCCTGAGAGCCGATTTCAAAACTCCGCGTGAACCGCGTTTGGAGCGCAGGCAGGCGGCCACTGGAAGTTTTGAAGTTGGCTCTACAGACATTCCCTTTCACTTCTGGATTTTTGCCCATGAGTCCCGTAGCGGGGCAGTGCGGTTGAAGACTGGCTTCCCCGCGGAGTGGTCCCTCAGGTCGGCACAGAAGTATCCGAGCCTCTCAAACTGGAAGACGGCTCCAGGAACCGCCTGCGGAAGCGAAGGCTCCAGCTTGCAGCCGGTAAGAATCCTCTCCGAGTCAGGGTTGAGCAGCTTGTCGTACTCCTCTGAATCAGGCTTCTCATCCAGAAAAAGCCTGTCGTACAACCGGATCTCAGCCTCCGTAGAGTGCCCCGCGCTTACCCAGTGTATCGTGCCCTTGACCTTCCGCCCGTCAGGCGCATTGCCGCCACGGGTATCGGGATCGTAGGTGCAGCGAAGCTCGACGACATTCCCGCGTTCGTCCCTTACGGCACTGATACATTTGATGAAGTAGGCGTAGCGCAGCCTCACCTCTCGCCCGGGGGACAGCCTGAAAAATTTCGGCGGCGCCGGATCCATGAAATCCTCCGACTCGATGTAAATCTCCCTGGAAAAGGGTATCTTCCTTGCCCCGGCCGAAGGATCCTCGGGGTTGTTGACCGCGTCAAACATCTCCGTCTCACCATCGGGGTAGTTCTCAATGATCACCTTGACGGGGTTCAGCACCCCCATGGCTCTCGGCGCAGTCTTGTTGAGGTCCTCCCTGAGACAGTGCTCGAGCAAGGCGTAGTCGGTGAGGCTGTTGAACTTGGTCACCCCGATCGTGCCGCAGAAATTGCGGATCGAGGCGGGCGAGAAGCCGCGCCTGCGAAGTCCGCACAGAGTGGGCATCCTAGGGTCGTCCCAGCCGGAGACAAGCTGCTTCTCGACAAGGGTCATGAGCTTGCGCTTGCTCATCACCGTATGGCTCAGGTTAAGCCTGGCAAACTCGATCTGCCTCGGATGATGAACCTGCAGCTTCTCCAAGAACCAGTCGTAGAGAGGGCGGTGGTTCTCGAAGTCAAGGTCGCAGAGCGAGAATGTGACGCCCTCGATGGAATCCTCCAGCCCGTGCGCCCAGTCGTAGGACGGGTAGATGCACCATTTGTCCTGAGTGCGGTAGTGGCTGAATCGCATTATCCTGTACATCACAGGATCACGGAGATTGAGGTTCGGCGAGGACATGTCTATCTTGGCCCTCAAAGTCATTGAGCCGTCGGGGAACTCACCGTCGCGCATCCTTTTGAAAAGCTCAAGGCTCTCATCCACAGGCCTGTTCCTGAAGGGACTCTCCTTGCCCGGATCGGTCAGGGTGCCGCGGTAAACACGCATCTCATCGGCACTTTGCTCGCACACGAAGGCTAGCCCCATCCCGATCAGCTTCACAGCGCAATCGCACATCTGCTCGAAATAGTCGCTGGCGAAACAGAGATTGTCCCATCTGAAACCGAGCCACGCTATGTCCCGCTTGATCCCCTCGACGTAGTCCATGCTCTCCTTCGAGGGGTTCGTGTCGTCCATACGCAGGTTGCACACCCCCCCGAACTCCTCGGCTATCCCGAAGTCAATGCAGATGGCCTTGGCATGCCCGATATGCAGATACCCGTTGGGCTCCGGGGGGAAACGTGTCTTCACCGCCTTGCCTACAGCCGCCTCCGCGGCCACGATCTCCCGGATGAAATCCCCCGCCGGCACCGGCTCCCCGCTCCCGGTCGCTTCATTTTCACTCATCTGCTGTGTCCATGCATTAGTTGTTAAAACATCCGAAAAACCCTGAACCACGGGACTCTATCATCTATTCCGCTTAAATCCATCTTTTCCGCTTGAAAAAAAACAGCATCATCACTGCGGTCGTGAGCATAAGGGTCATCACCACAGGATATGCCAGGGGGTGCTCCAGCTCCGGCATGTACTTGAAGTTCATCCCGTAGATCCCCGCTACGAAGGTCAGCGGGATGAATATCGTGGCGATGATGGCCAGCACCTTCATCACCGAGTTCATCCTGTTGCTGGCGGCGGAGAGATAGGTGTCGAGAAGCCCCCCGGCCATGTCCCTCAGACTCTCGACCATGTCCATCAACTGGATCGTGTTGTCGTAGAGGTCCCGGATGTAGATGTGCGTCCGCTTGGCTACGATCGGCGACCCGCTCCGGGCCAGCGTGCTGATCACCTCCCTCAAAGGCCATATAGACCTCCGCAGAGAGAGCAACCGACGCTTGATCGAGTGCACCCGCAACATCACCGAGTGGTCAAACTCATCGACAAGTTGATCCTCCATCAACTCGCTTTCCTCGCCGAGGTTCTCAAGTATGAGGAAGTAGTTGTCCACGATGGCATCAATCAGCGAATATGCTAGATAGTCCGCGCCCATCTTGCGGACCTGCCCTTTGCCCTGCCTTATCCTCAACCTGACTGCCTCGAACACATCACCCGGCTTTTCCTGAAACGTTATCAGAAGCTTTTTCCCGATGATCAGGCTCACCTGCTCGGTGGATATGCCTTCACCCGGCTCAAGGTCGAGCATCTTCACAGCCACGTATATGTAGTCCCCGCAATCCTCGAGCTTTGGCCTCTGCGAGGTGTGCAGGATGTCCTCGAGAATCAAAGGATGTATACCGAAAGCTTCCCCGACCTTCTCGACAAGAGAGATATCCGACAAGCCGTCAATGTTCAGCCAGCAGTTCTTTTTCGACTCCTTAATCCGCGCTATGCCCCTGACATCGTCAAGCGTGTGCTCCTCGCAGCCCGACCCGTCGTACTCGAAAACCGTGACCACCGGCTTTGAGGTGTCATAGCTCCCCGTGTATGTCAGCGTCCCGGGGGGCTGAAACCGCTTGCTCAGATATGTCCGCATAGTGGAAATATCGTCGTCATCATCGTCTTCCTCGAAGAAGTCAGCCGGCGCGCCGGCCTGGGGCTTCAGTTCATCAAAATCATCCGCCTGCCTTGAACTCACGTGGTGTCCTCCCTGTTATTCTTTTGAAAACCTTCGAGAAATACATCTGGTCGGCAAATCCTGACCTGCACGCCGCATCGCCGACCGTCGTGTCACGCGATATAAGCAGCTTCCCCGCCTCCTCAATCCGCCTCGCCTGAAGATACCTCATCGGGGATGTCCCCAAAGTCTGCTTGAAAAGATGTGCGAACCGCGACTTGGACATCCCGCAAGCCTTGGCTATCGCCGCGACATCCAGGCGTGCAGTGAGCTGTCCGTCCATCATAGCCAGCGCCCGCTGTATTCTAAAATCGGCCTGCGAACCACCGCCAGGACTGGCACTGTCAATAAGAAGCAGACCTTCCTCAAGATAGTTCCTGCAGAGGCTAAGCCTCCTCCTAAGATGCGAGTTGTAGCTCGACACGACATTTTCCAACGCGCCTCGTATATCATCGAAAAGCCTTGAACCGCCTATGCTAAGCTTCAGCACGCCTCCAGCGCCCTGGGGCCACTTCATAAGCGGGAGCCATTCCGTCTCCGGCTCAAAGTAGACCCAGAGATGCCTCCAGCATCCATGCTCCGGCGACCTTCCGTAGTCGTGCCTGACCCCAGGAGGGAAAAGCAGAACGTCGCCCTCGTGTACCGTGAACATCTCCGACCCGCTGTTTATTCTGCCACCACCGCAAACCGTGCAGTTAAGTATCCATCTCTCCATCCCGTAGGGCCGGTATATCGAATGACAGGATTCCAACGAAAGATCCGTGACTCCCGCCACAAACGGATTCTTGAACATCGGATCTATAGTGTTCATCTGAAAACCCTAACTCAATTCAAAAAGACGGCAGAATTCAAAACCCCGCGACTAAGGAAACACAAAATATAGCAGTTATATACACGTTTCAAGCAGTAAATGACTGGATTCAAGCTGGAATCATGTAATTTTATACGACACGATTAAGGATGTATTGAAAGGTTGGCATCAACAATTATTTTGAGGAGATTTTCGACATGGGCAGGCTGCACGACTGGGAACCTACAGGGAGAAACAATCTGAGCCACAGGCGTCCGATGGAGTCAGACAGATTCTGGTTCGGCGCTCCATACTACCCCGAACATTGGGACGAGCAGACCCGCAAGGACGACCCCCAGCGCATGGCAGACGCAGGATTCAACATGGTCAGGATGGCTGAGTTCGCCTGGGATATCATGGAGCCACAAGAGGGAACCTTCAACTTCGCCATCTTCGACCAGACTATCGAAAAACTGGCGGCTAAAGGGATAAAGACAATGCTGTGCACCCCCACCGCCGCGCCGCCGAGATGGATGACAAGCAAACATCCCGAGACCTTGCGCATGAACGCCGACAGCGTCCCCATGCAGCACGGCTCAAGGCAGCAGTGCTGCCACTCAAACAGCGTATTAAGGAAGTACTCCTGCATCATCACCTCGAAGATGGCCGAACATTTCAAGGACAACCCGAATGTGGTCGCATGGCAGACCGACAACGAGTTCAACTGCCATTTCGCAGAATGCCATTGCCCTGCCTGCCAGAGCGGGTTCCAAGAATTTCTGAAAAAGAAATACGACAACGACATCTCGCTGTTGAACCAAGAGTGGGGAACCTCCTTCTGGGCACTGACATTCTCCTCGTTCGCTGAGATCCCCCTTCCCCGCGACGGGGCACCGGCTTACCCAAACCCCTCGCACCAGCTCGACTATTTCCGATACCTAAGCCACATCGTCGAGGAATTCCAACACGACCAGATAGAAATCCTCAGACAAACTCGCCCCGAATGGTTCATCATACACAACGGCTTACACCAGAAGACCGACTTCCGAGGCCCCTTCACACGGGACCTGGACGCGCTCGGGCTGGACATCTACCCCTTCTTCAACAACGACAACACCACCCGCTACATCCACCAGGCCTTCCACCTCGACTCCACACGGGCGTTCTCAGGCAACTTCTTCATCCCGGAGCACCAGTCAGGCCCGGGAGGGCAGAAAAACTACTTCCACGACAACCCCGAGCCGGGCGAGATCCGCAGGATGACATACATGAGCGTGTCAAGAGGCGCGGACAGCCTCCTCTACTTCAGATGGCGGACCTGCCGATTCGGCGCCGAGGAGTACTGGTGCGGAATACTCGACCACGACAACATCCCACGCAGACGCTACGACGAGATCGCACAGATCGGCAGAGAAATGAGTACCGTAGGCAAGGAGATTCTCGGCACCGAAGTACACATAGACTGCGCCGTCGCCACGGGCGACTACGACGTCAACGAGGCGCATAACACATTGCACTTCGGACTGAAGGGCTGCGGCGGCATCGCCGGCGAGATTCATGCCGTACTCTCACGCTCGGGATTCTCCGTCGGATGCGTACACCCAGAGGACAACCTCTCGGGAATAAAACTGTACTTCATACCCCACTGGGCCTTGTTCAAACCCGAATGGGCACCCATCCTCGAGAAATACGTCGCCGACGGCGGAGTGCTGGTGATAGGCGCAAGGACAGCCACACACGACATCAACAACAAGGTCGTGCCCAACACCATTCCAGGATGCCTCAGGAAACTCGCCGGAATAACAGTCTCAGAGTACGGCAAGCAGAACATGCCCGAACAAAGGCCAAAGCACATCTGCCTAGGCAACAAAAAACAAATCACAGAGCAGTGGTACGAGATCCTGCAGAACGACACCGCCGAGACCCTCGCCACATGGGGCGGGAGGCACCTCGACAACAAGACAGCGGTGTCGGTCAACTCATTCGGCAAAGGGAAGGCCGTCTACGTCGGCACATTCCTCACCTCTGCCGTCACCGAGCTACTCCTCCCAGAGTTGGTCACAATGGCCACACTGCAAAAACCCCTCCCAGATGCCCCAGAAGGACTCACAGTCTCAATCAGACAAAACGCAGGGAAAAGGATTTGGTTCCTCATCAACAACACCGACGGCGAACTCTTGATCCCCTCCACCCCCAAAGGCACCAGCCTGCTCGACGGGAAAAAAACCGACGCCCACACGAAAATCAACCTACCAATACACGGCGTCGAAATCATAAAGGAATAAGAACTTCCCTTTTGTGGCTTTTGTGACTTTTGTAGCTAGATCCATACCATTTGGATTTGTCGAGATCATTTTGGGATACAGGCTTTAGCCTGCCCGCCTAAAGCGATGCTGTAGGGGTAGCAGCCCGGTTCGGCTGTGTCCGCCATAGCCCACAGCGCGAAGCGGGAAGGCACCTTGCGCCGTCGGATTATGCGCCGAAGGCCGATTATTCCCAGGACGGGATGTCGTCGTTGCCGCTGCCACTGCTCACACCACTCTGGTTCGTGCCGTTAGGACCATAAGACCAGATGAACAACTTGCCATTGTAAGTCTTGCCGCCGAATGTGACTTGATTTGTGCCGTCTAGATTTACCGCAATCGCGAGTCTTCTGCCGTAACTCTGTCCCGAGACCTTATAGGGGTCGGTGAGGGTTTTCTCGTTAGAATTGGCACCGGTGATCGGCAGGCCGGCGAGGAACCTCGTGCGCCGAACGTTGTAGTTGCTGCCGCCGACAATGTCTACACATGACAGCCGTTCAATAAGTGCGTCATACTCGTTGTCATCAGTTCCGGGTAGGAGTGTCTTGGTGTTAGGTCCGTATGCGAACGGCAGGAGCCCATATTGCGACTCGTACTGCAGGATTGCGGCCTCGAGGGACTTGATGGTTGAGAGAGTCGTGATCTTGCGTGCATGGGCTCTGACAGTCCCGATGGCGGGGAACAGCAGAGCGGCGAGCAAACCGATGATAAAGATCACAACCAAAAGCTCGATCAATGTGAAATTCTTTCCTTCACGTGTTTTCATCTTCAATCTCCTTATGCATATTTTGTTTAAATGTTCACTGTTCATCGTTCACTGTTATTATACCACGAATGGCCGTGAAATGCAAGCGCGCAGCCTCCGACATCATTGTCATACGCCTTCCTTTTTCTTCAACCATGAACGGCGAACTGTGAAAGCCTTCCTATAATCTATCTTTATAATTCCCTATCAGGGGTTCTATCCGGCGCATGGCGATTTTTCTGAACTCATCTGAGGTGTCGGCGAAGTTCACCAAGTCAAATGAGTGCAATGTCCTTATGTTCTCCAGTTCATCCCTTGCCCTTTCCATTACTGAACCCTTGATGTCGCGTTTTGAGATCACCCCGATATCCCAGTCCGACCCCGGCTTGGCGGTATTATCAGCCCGGGATCCGAAAATAAAGACAAAACTGTCCTCGGGCGGGAAAAACTTGATCAGCCTTTCCCGTATCTCACTCTTTTGAGGGGCTGTGTTCATCTTATCCTACAATTCCTTAAGTTTATGGTACAACCTTGCTAACTCCTCATAGTAGCCTGAAATCCGATGGTATATCGCCTCTGCCGTTGACTCCTGATACGTGTGCGTGCTCAAATTTCTGTCAGACAGCATGTCAAGCCATATCTCATCGTCATCAATCCAGTTGAATTTTAACGCCTCCTTGAACGCCGATTTCGGCGAATTGCAATCTACGCCTTCTTGATTCGCGAGTTTTTTTATCGCCTTCCAAGCGAGCTCGAAATTATATTCGAAGCGTTTGATCGCCGCATCCCTCACAATATCCGATTCCTTCTCGGAAAGAACCTCCCGAAGGGTGCCCAAGACCCTTTCCCAGGTCTCAAATGTTTTCTTTATGTCCTCTATAGTCATGACAGCTCGTTGTTATGTGAGAGTTTAGCAATCGTATAAACTCTCTGAAATCTTTGTTCAGCATCCGTGTACTTCCAATTATTATATTCCTCCCTGATCTCTTCGAGCGCCCTCAAGCGATCCAAGGGGTCGCGCGTACGCCAGTATTCAAAATCAGTACTGTCATCCGACAACCTCACGACTCTCGCGACCTTCTCAATCATGTTTCACGCACCACACAGATCTTTCGGCCTTCCGGCGATGACTTGATCCTCTTCAATGTGTCCAGATCAACCAGACTCACCTACATTATACCGCAATTGACCATTAAATGCAACTACATGCTTACAATCATCATACCCCCACTACTCCCGCACTCTAGAATGTCACGCCGTAGTCCCGAAGGGCGGAGGCGGAAACTCCAGAACTTTAGAACTTTAGAACTTTAGAACTTCTTCTTCTCTTCTTCACTTCCCAGCTCTCTCCGAGCGCCTCTCCTCCCTCTCGATCTTCTCAAGCTTCTTCTCTATCTCGTCGCGCTTGCTACGCGCGTCCTTCCGCAATATCACAAGACGCTCACGCTCCACTCGGACAGGCTTGCTCGAAAGTTCAGCAAAATCTGATACCTGCTTCTCGAAAATTTTGTTGTATTTGGCGAAATCCGGTGCATTCTTATTGATCCATGCCATTTTTTGCTTGGTTTTGGTCTCGATCATTCCGTTTAATGCGTC